>JAIUOG010000005.1 GCA_020161725.1 Pseudomonadota bacterium | reverse complement strand
AATGGGGTGAGATCATTCGGGCTAGATTTTACAATATCAATCTATGCCAGTCTGAACATAGCGAAGAATCCTCTAAGGAAAATACTTCACTGGATGTACCATGCGGTCATAATTTTTTAAAGCTGTTGCTACATCTTATTTACAACCAATAAACAAAGACAAAGAGGAAGAGCCAAACGACGTCTACAAAGTGCCAGTACCAAGCAACACCTTCAAAAGCGAAATGGCGTTCTGGCGTGAAATGGCCTTTAGCACAGCGAATCATAATAACAATCAACATGATTGTACCAATCGTCACGTGCAAGCCATGGAAGCCTGTTAGCATAAAAAAGGTAGTACCATAAACACCTGCATCTAAGGTTAAGCCCATTTCGGTATAAGCCTCATGATACTCATAAGCTTGTAAACAAAGGAACAATAGACCTAAAGCAATTGTACATAACATACCAATTACTAATTGCTTACGCTTATTTAGCTTTAATGCCCAATGAGCCCAGGTGATAGTTACACCTGAGGTAAGAAGGATTAAGGTATTGATAGCAGCTAAGCCCCAAGCACCCATCGATTCTGTCGCCCCAAAAAAGACCTGGTTATTCGGGTTTTTCAATAATGGCCAACCGCCTTCAAAATTAGGCCATAGAGTCAGATGAGTCATTGGATGAGAACTAATCTCGCCACTCATTAGAGGAACAGACCAGTATCGTATAAAGAAGAGTGCACCGAAAAAAGCTCCGAAGAAACACACTTCAGAGAAAATAAACCAACACATTCCCCACCGGAAGGATCTATCCACTTGTAAGTCGTAAACACCCTTTTGGTTTTCATAAATAACTTGGCCAAACCAGCCAAACATCATAAAAGCAAGGACAGCTAAGCCTAAGGTAAAAATATAAGGGCCGTACCAATCGTGATGCATCCAAGATGCAGCGCCAATTAGTGTAGTACTTAGACCGAAGGAACCTACTAGAGGCCAATGGCTTGGTTTCGGTACGTAATAAGTGCCATGAGCTCCCATCTGTATTTATCTCCCCAATAATTTATTATTAAACCTTATCCGTTACATCGAATAGTGTGTAAGATAAGGTTACCGTTCTTATTTCTTTTGGTAATTCTTTATCTATATGAAACAGCAAGGGCATATCCATCGCTTCATGCCCATTCAAACTTTGCTGAGTAAAGCAAAAGCATTCTGTTTTTTTAAGATATTTAGCAGCAATTCCAGGTGTTATGCTGGGAATTGCCTGTACTATCATTTTTCTATCTGTTTTATTTTCAGCATAAAAAGCAAGCTTAGCTATTTTGCCTGGCTTAATCTTAATTTGCTGTGTTTTGGGATAAAAATCCCAAGGAATTCCGGCATTATTTGTTGCTACAAACTGCACAAGAACTTCTCTTTTTTCATCAACAGCGGCATCAGATTCTTCATAAGCCAATGCTTGCGTATTGGGTTTGCCATTAATACCCAAGCTTTGGCAAAGACTTTTATAAATAGGCACTAAAGCAAAACCAAAAGCAAACATGGCTATTGCGACTAAAGCTAGACTAAAAATCAGTTTGCTTTGGTTCTTTTTCATATAACACCTTTAAAACTTATCTCATCCTAGTGAAGATGAGACGAATCAACATGTGGAGGTGTTGTAAAGCTATGGTATGGAGGTGGTGACGAAAGTGTCCACTCTAAACCATGAGCTCCTTCCCAAACCTGGTTATCCACTTTAGGCCCTTTTTTACGTGAGGTCATAATCACGTTATAAAGGAATAATAGTTGTGAGAAGCCAAAGATAAAAGCACCAATCGACACTATCATATTAAAGTTTGTAAACTGTAAGGCATAATCAGGGATACGTCTTGGCATGCCTGCAAGCCCCAAGAAGTGCATAGGGAAAAAGGTAATATTGACTGAGATAACAGAAAGCCAGAAATGCCATTTTCCTAAAGTCTCATTATACATATGGCCGGTCCACTTAGGCAGCCAGTAATAAGTAGCACCTAGTAAGGCAAAAATTACACCTGGTACTAATACATAATGGAAATGACCTACAACGAAATAAGTATCCTGGTATTGATAATCAGCCGGTACTAAAGCAAGCATCAACCCAGTAAAACCGCCTATCGTAAACAAGAATACAAAGGCCACTGCAAAAAGCATTGGGGTTTCAAAGGTCATCGCCCCCTTGAACATGGTGGATACCCAGTTAAATACCTTAATCCCTGTAGGGACTGCAATGAGCATGGTGGTATACATAAAGAAGAGTTCAGCTCCTAGTGGTATACCTGAGGTAAACATATGATGTGCCCATACGATAAAAGAGAGTAGAGCAATACTCACCGTTGCATAAACCATAAAGTGGTAACCAAAAAGTGGTTTACGGCTAAAGGTTGGGATAATTTCTGAAACCACACCAAAGGCAGGTAAAACTAAAACATACACTTCGGGATGACCAAAGAACCAGAATACATGCTGGAATAAAATAGGGTCACCACCGCCGGCCGCTTCAAAAAAACTGGTTCCAAAATGCCTATCGGCAAGCATCATCGTTACTGCACCCGCAAGCACTGGCATAATTGCTATCAATAAGAAAGCGGTAATAAGCCAGGTCCACACGAACATAGGCATCTTCATTAATGTCATACCGGGCGCGCGCATATTTAGAATGGTTGCAATGATGTTAATCGAACCCATAATCGATGAAAGTCCCATCATATGGATGGAGAAGATCATAAAATCTGTGCTAGGTGGTGCATATTTCGTTGACAGCGGCGCATACATAGTCCAGCCAAAGTTAGGGCCACCACCACTATGGAACATCGTTGAGCCTAAAAGCAAAAAGGCAAAGGGGAGAATCCAGAAGCTCCAGTTATTAAGGCGTGGTAAGGCCATATCAGGAGCACCTATCATCATAGGAATTTGCCAGTTAGCCATTCCTGTGAAAGCAGGCATCACTACCCCGAAAAGCATGATTAAACCATGTAGGGTGGTCATTTGGTTAAAGAAATTAGGGTCAACAAAGCGATGGCCAGGTTGAAATAACTCAGCACGAATAACTAGAGCCATACCACCAGCAACGAAGAAACTAACCATCGCTAGCCAAAGATAAAGTGTACCAATATCTTTATGGTTGGTTGTAAATAACCATCTTTTTGCAAAACCTATAAATCCTTTGCCTTGTTCTGGACCATGATCCTCATGATCAGATTCATGTGCTAATACATGACTCATCGTAAACCCCCAGTCTTCGCTTTTTCTACCATTTTAGGTTTTTGCATATCACTTATGCGTGCAGCCGCTACTTCTGCTGGCTGAACAACATCACCCGTATTATTTTCCCAAGCATTTCTTTCAAAGGTAACAATCGCTGCAATTTCAGCATCAGTTAATTGATTCTTATAAGGTTGCATTGCAGAGCCAGGAATACCATGAAGGATTAAATTAACATGTCTTGAAATGGGTTTACCTACTGCAACCGAACTACCTTTTAAAGGTGGATACATAGGTGGAATTCCTTTACCATTTGCGCTGTGACAAGCCGCACAGTATTGATCATATTTCTGCTTACCAAGGCTCATTAGCTCAGCAACAGGCATATCGGGTTGTGCACTAGGCTCATTTACTTTACTAGCATACTCATCCTTTACCTTTACTTGTTGAGCTACCCATTTTTCAAATTGCTCTTCCGTAACCGCTTCGACAACGATTGGCATAAAACCATGATTAATCCCACAAAGTTCAGCACACTGCCCACGGTAAATACCAGGCTTTTCAATTCGTGCCCAAGCCTCATGCATAAACCCTGGAATTGCATCACGTTTGACACCTAATTCAGGAACCCACCATGAGTGAACCACATCGTTTGCAGTGACTAGAAAGCGGATTTTTTGATTAATAGGAAGAACTAAGGGTTTATCCACTTCTAATAAATACCATTCACCCTTTTTCTCTTTTCCAGAAATTTGAGCATAAGGAGTTGATAACGTAGAGAAAAAACTAATACCTTGATCTAAATATTGATATTGCCATTTCCATTGATAACCAACAATTTTAATCGTAACAGCCGAATCGCTATTATCTTCCATTCGCATTAAAACCTTCGTTGCAGGCACTGCTAAACCTAAAAGAATTAGGAAAGGAATAAGCGACCAGATAATTTCTAAACGGAAATTATCATGAAAAGAAGCTGGCTTGTAATTTTTAGATTTACGGTGATGTATAAGTGAGTAAATCATAACCCCAAAGACAACAACACCGATGATGGCACAAATAACCATGGCTATCATATGTAAATAATACATATCTTGGCTTAAAGGAGTTACTCCCTTATACATGTTTAATTGCCATTTATCCGCTTCTGCTCTCGCAAGCTGGCTGGTCAAAAGTGTAAGTATTAGCACTAACACTTTCATTTGTTTAAGCCGATTTAACATCCCCGTTTTCACCCCTATTCATATTTAACTTCGTTTGTACCCAAGCAACTTTAAAATGCTAATGTAGCCTGGGTGGAGGCTCAGAGAGCCGGAACCCGGGTTTCGCTTCGCTGCACCCAGGCTACAACATAGCTTTTTAATGTACTATTACCCTTACCATAATGAGTAATTACCTTCGGTTTTTGATTTACTCACCATAAACTTAATCGCCTCAATCACTTCACCTGTAGTGCAATGTTTGCAGTTGCCATTTTTAGGGTGATTTTCACCATTGATAGTGCTTTCAATAAGCACATCCATATTTTTAGCAAGAAGAGGTTTCCAGGCTTCTTTATCACCTAATTTAGGTGCACCTTGTTCTCCATTGTTATGGCAAATTGCACAATTTTCATTGTAAATCTCTTCACCACTTGATGGGAATTTTGCTGCTCCCTCATGCTTTAAATCAGTCCAGCCAGAACGTGACATTGATTTATTTAAGATATAATCAACAGCTGAAATCACATCGTTGTCGGAGCAAGTGACACAAGCTCCTTTAACCGGCATAGAGTTATAACCACTAATCGCATGACGATATAAACCAGTTAAACCACTATGTTGAAGGCGCATAAGCCAATTTGATGAATCACCTATAACGGGTGCACCCATTTCACCATTTTGGTGACAGATAATGCATGAGTTAACATAAACTTGTCTACCACGCTTTAGGCTTGGCTCCGCATCAGAAGGTTTTACGCCTAAGGGCTCTTCACTTACAACTGTTTTCAAATAAGTTGAAATAGCTAATCTATCTTCTTCGGTTAATTTAGAAAGACTATTATGGTTTACTTCCATCATAGGACCTGCAACTGGGCCTGCATTATTAATTAATTGATCATGCTTAAATACAGCCATCACTTCATCGTGAGTCGCTGATTCAAGACCAAACTTAGTAATGTTAGGTGCCCAATAACCATCAACAAAGCCGCCAGTTAAATAATAAGCCGTTTTTGGCGCACCAAAAGGATTAAGTGGAGTATGACACATAGAACAGTGCCCTAAACCATCCACAATATATTTTCCACGGTTCCAAGCTTGTGAACGATTGTTATCATAGGCAAGAGGCTCTTTTCCTGGGAAGAAAAATAGTAAATTCCAACCCCAGAGCGTGAAACGTGAACCTGGCACATTAAAAGGGAAAGGCAGCGGGCGATTTTCCTGCCTTACCGCTGGAAGATTCATAAAATAGGTATATAAAGCCTTAGAATCTTCATCTGTTATTTTAGAGAAATAGATATAAGGGAAAACAGGGAAGTAATTTCTGCCTTTAGGATCCCGTCCTTCTTTTAAGGCTCTTCTAAAATCCTCTTCCGTCCAATTACCAATACCTGTTTCTTTGTCGGGGGTAATATTCGGTGTATAAAAGGTTCCGAAAGGAGTATTAATAGGTAAACCACCAGCATAAGCAGGCGTACCTGCTTTCATATCTGTATGACAAGAAATACAATCCCCCATAATTGCTAAATACTCACCGCGCTTAATCAAAGCTTCTTGCTCTGCAGAAGTCGTTGCTGCCGTTTGTGGATAGGTAGGGTAGTAATCAGCAAAAGGCTCTTTCGATTCAACCTTGCCTGGATTGCTATTGCTATTGCTATTGCTATTGCTATTGCTATTGCTATTGCT
The DNA here is from genome assembly GCA_020161725.1 of Pseudomonadota bacterium. Taxonomy (GTDB): domain Bacteria; phylum Pseudomonadota; class Gammaproteobacteria; order Legionellales; family Legionellaceae; genus Tatlockia. Next base: position 44,327 of record JAIUOG010000005.1, on the reverse strand, counting down.
ATTGCTATTGCTATTGCTATTGCTATTGCTATTGCTATTGCTATTGCTATTGCTAACTGGATTTTCGGCTGCATGAATAGCATTAAGCCATATCATTGAAAAAATAATTAAAAACAAGGCAATTGTATTTTTTTTCCACAAAGAGCCCACGCTCCCTCCTTAAACTTATTTTTACCTAGTGTCGTATAAAATGCCTGCATTTTACGAAATAAGATTCGTTTAGCAACCGAAAAATAATCTGGCATTTTATACTTCTAGATAGGCAACTTGCAATCATTAAACTAAGTTGAATGCAAGCCATTTTATTATCCAAACAAAAAGAATAAAAAATAATCAATTAAAATTGAAATCATCTCCATTCGCCCTACTTACCGCGCTTTATGCCAGAAAGATTTACATCGTCTATAGTCAGTCAGTTAAACGCTGGGTTATTAACAAAAAAATTGACTCCACAATAGATACCTCTGGTAAGCTGCGGTACGTAGGGGACATCAATGCTGAGGAACCCTGACACTTAATTGCTCAAAAAGGCAATATTCAACCTCTTGATTCAATTTTGTGTCATTCCCGCGTAGGCGGGAATGACACAAATTTTAACCACAGTGAACTCAAAAGACGCTGCAAGTTAGGTAAAAATATATCAGGCTCACTCAGGGCATCAATGATAGGGAAGAAATAGAGACTTAAGCTGCAAAAATAATTGACAGAAAACAAAAAATGTATAATAATTGCTCAATTTTGTTGGAGGGCTTAGTCATGATGGTTTATTTAAATGGTTTAACGCTTGGCTTATCTTTAGTAACAGCCTTAGGCCCTCAAAATATTTTTCTAATTCGCCAAGGCGCTAAACGCAATCATGCTGTTCTTTCAGCCCTTATTTGTTTCCTTTGCGACATGATTTTAGTCACTGCCAGTGTTGCAGGCTTGCACAAAGCCTTAGAGGCCCGGCCTTCTTTGCAAGTTTGGCTAACCTGGTTTGGTGTTTTATTTCTTTTTTATTATGGTTTTAGCGCCTTAAAAAGAGCCATTTGGCCTACTCTAAAAGAGAATATTGAAGAAAAACAACGCATTAGCAAACTGCAAATTATTGCCTTAGCTCTCGGGTTTAGCCTTTTGAATCCCCATGCGATCATTGATAGTTTAGTCATTATCGGTGGGGGCAGCAGCCAGTTCCCTGGGCAGCAATATGCTTTTTTACTTGGTGTGATTACTTCCAGCTTTATTTGGTTAAGTTCTTTAACGCTCACAACACATTATTTTGCTGATCTTTTAGCCCGCGATAAAATTTGGCGCAATATTGAATTAGCAAGCGGTTTATTAATGATTTTTTTAAGTTTTAAACTTGGATTAAGTCAACTTTAGGAATGGGGTGAAATAGAAAGGGCCAATCGGTGTGTCGCCAATTGACCCAGTGGAATGACACATAGCAAGTCCAACCTCGCAGATTTAATATCTCATAATTAGAGCAAGGTTGTCAATACAGATCCCAGCAATACCAATTTCATGTTAAAATGATTGTTTTAGATTTATTTAAGATTAGGTTTTCTATGTTTTATGGTGATAAAGTCGAAGATACACGCCCTATTTTTTTTCAAAGCTGGCAAAAATTTCTAAAAAAACAAGAACTTAATATGCTGGAAAAACAAATTGCTGCCGTTATTGCCGATCACCCTGAGTATCATTCTTTTTTTTCATCTGATTTCACAAACTTAGATAAAAGCTATCTTCCAGAAATGGGTGAAACCAATCCTTTTTTCCACCTTGGTTTACATCTGGCCATCCGCGACCAAATCAAATTAAACCGCCCCCAAGGGATACAAGATATTCACCAGCAATTGCAAACTAAATATAAGGATAATTCGCAAGTTGAGCATTTAATGATGGAGCGATTGGCTGAATGTCTATGGCAAGCATCTAAAACACAGACCATGCCTAACGAGCTCAAATATATAAATGAGTTAAAAGCCTTAATAAACAATTAATTGTAATTTATAAATTTCCAGCTATAGTGTTAGCTAACTCTTGCAATTGTAAAAGGCAATATGACATTGTTCGACTGACAAGAGGAAACTTATTTTTGGTTCAATAAAGGAGAGTTCCATGAAAAAGACAATTGCACTATTAGCTTTAGTTTTAGGCACATCCGCATACGCTGATATGAATGCTGGTGCTGACACAATGCAACAACAAGATATGCAACAACAGCAACAACAAATGAATAACCAGCAGCCAGCTATGGATAACTCTGGCGCAATGCAAGATGGCAGCACAAACAAAGATAATAATGCAACGACTAATGGCACAACTATGCCAGATGGTACAATGAACAACACAACTGCTCCAGATTCAACTGCCCCACAGCAATAAGCTTCATTTCAAGAGCCCACCCTTGGTTACGCTCCGCTGCACCAGGCTACATCTAAAAGTAGCCTTGATGGAGACGTAGGCGTAATCAAGGTTTAAGCTTCATTTCAAGATCCCATGCTTCATACATTTACTATAAAAATAAAATCTTTCCGTGAGTTGAGCCCTAGTATGAGTTAATATTAGAGACATTGCCTCACTGCCTTAATTTCATAATACTATGACTAAGCAAAAAAAGACGACTCACTTTGGCTTTCAATCAGTCGACTGGGATGAGAAAGAACAAAAAGTTAAAGATGTTTTCAAATCGGTTGCTAAAAAATACGATCTTATGAACGATCTTATGTCTTTAGGTATTCACCGCCTATGGAAGCAATTTACTATGGGCCTATCTGGTCTGCGCCCAGGGCAAACAGTGCTTGATTTAGCAGGTGGTAGTGGTGACCTAACAAAGATAGCCAGCCAAAAAGTAGGGCTCAAAGGCAAGGTTATTTTAGCTGATATTAATGCCGCCATGCTCGAAGTAGGGCGAGACAAACTCCTTGATGAGGGCTTGCATCAAAATATTGATTTTGTACAAGCCAATGCGGAATGCTTACCCTTTAGTTCTAATTATTTTAATTGCATTACCATGGCCTTTGGCTTACGAAATGTGACAGACAAAGACAAGGCTCTAGAATCAATTTATCGAGTTTGTAAACCAGGTGGCAAGGTTATGATACTTGAATTTTCAAAACCAACCTTTCCTGGATTAAAACCTGTTTATGATTGGTATTCCTTCCATATCCTTCCTAAAATAGGCCAATTCTTTGCTAGTGACGAAGAAAGCTATCGCTATTTGGCTGAATCGATTCGCATGCATCCAAGCCAGGATGAATTGAAAAATATGATAGAAAAAGCGGGATTTGAAGACTGCCATTATCATAATTTAAGCGGCGGTATCGTAGCCTTGCATATCGCTTATAAATATTGAGATAGCTAATGATAAAAAAATACTCTTTACTCGCCTTAGAAAAAGCCATCAACCATGCTTTAAGTTTAGATACACATACCCTAAGCAAGATTGAAAAATTAGATGGTAAAAAATTGGAAGTGATTGTAGCCCCCTTAGGGATTAACTTTTATATCTGTTTTGAAGGTAATATATTAAAATTAAAAGATAATATTGACGGCAAAGTAGACACCAGCATTTATAGCAGTCCTCTTGGCCTCATTCGCCTTAGTTTTTTGCCAGCCTCCAAAGCACGCTCCTTATTCAACGATAAAATTCGTCTGTCTGGCGATGTGGAATTAGGTAATGAAGTAAAGCGGTTATTTGATGAGTTAGATATCGACTGGGAAGGGCATCTTGCACAATTTACAGGTGATGTAGTTGCTCATCAACTAGGTAGTTTTGCACGTAAAACTCTTGCCTTTAAAAACCACTTTAGCCATTCTTTGCGCAATAATTTGACTGATTATTTACAAGAAGAATTAACTCTATTTCCTCCCCGCGAAGAAATTAACGATTTTTTCGACGATATTGATGAATTATCTCTGAGGGTTGAACGCCTTCAGGCAAAAATGAACCAATTAATGGCTAGCTCATGAAATCTTTTAAACAACTAATAAGACTTTTACATATTAATTGGATTTTAGCTCGTAATGGCTTAGATGAATTAATCGTCTCGATGCGACTTTTTGCACCCTTTCGTTTTGTTATTTATTTAAACCCCTGGACTTGGTGGCGAAGAGAAAAATTAACAAGGGGAGAGGCTTTACGTAAAACCTTAGAAGAGTTAGGCCCTATTTTTATTAAATTTGGCCAAGCCCTATCAACCAGGCCGGATATATTACCCCCAGATATTGCACTTGAATTATGTAAATTACAGGATAAGGTTCCACCCTTTTCTTCAGAACTTGCTTTAAAAATAATCGAAACTACTTTTGGGCAATCGGCCTTTGATGTATTTGCAAGTTTTGACCCTGTGCCATTAGCCTCAGCCTCGATGGCACAAGTCCATGTAGCGACTTTAAAAACAGGCGAAGATGTCGTTGTTAAAATTTTACGCCCTAATATGCGTAAGCTTATTGAAAATGATTTAAGTATTATGCATAGCATTGCCAATTTGGCAGAAACCTATTGGGCTGAGTCTAAACGCCTAAAACCGAAAGAAATTGTTGAGGAATTTGAGCATAATTTACTTGATGAACTTGATTTACAACGAGAAGCCGCCAATGGCGGCCAGCTAAGGCGTAATTTCCAAAATTCACCGCTTCTTTATATTCCTGAAATCTTTTGGGATTATACACGTGAAAATATTCTAGTTATGGAACGTATCTATGGTATCCCTGTCTCCGACAAACAAACCTTAGAAGAATACGGTGTGAATATAAAAAAATTAGCCGAACGTGGCGTTGAAATCTTTTTCACACAGGTTTTTAGAGACTGTTTTTTTCACGCTGATATGCACCCAGGCAATATTTTTGTATCTGCTCTCCATCCACAAGACCCACAATATATTTGTGTTGATTTCGGTATTATCGGCACTTTGAATGATAATGATAAACGCTATTTGGCAGAAAATTTATACGCCTTTTTTAACCGCGATTATAGGCGTGTTGCACAATTACACGTCGAATCGGGCTGGGTTGCTAGAGATACGCGTATTGAAGAATTTGAATCAGCGATACGCACAGTTTGCGAGCCTATTTTTGAAAAACCACTAAAAGATATTTCTTTTGCACAGGTAGTATTAAGGCTATTTCAAGTGGCAAGACGCTTCCAAATGGAAGTACAACCACAATTAGTTCTTTTACAAAAAACCCTCCTTGCTATAGAAGGATTAGGGCGCCAACTCTATCCAGAACTTGATCTCTGGGCAACAGCAAAACCTTTCTTAGAAAAATGGTTAAAAGAGCAAATTGGTCCCAAAGCTTTTTTAAGGCAATTAAAGGAAAATATACCTTTCTTTACTGAACAATTACCACATATGCCGCGCCTTTTGCATGAGGTATTAACCTTATCAAAAGAAGAAAAAATCCGCCGCCTAGAACAAGATGAAAAAAAGGCTCTATTGTTACAATCTAAAAATAATTGGTATAAGAGCCTTGTTTATACTATTTGTGGCTCCTTAGTTGCCATTAGTGCGCTTAGTTATTTTCATGTGCTCGATAATGACAGATTGGCTTTATTAAGCCTTTCCTTTGCAGCATTGGGCAGTTTTATTAATTTATTTCATCGTAATAAAATAGATTAATTGTTGGTTATATTTATTTTACCTCCAGGAAGCGCGGAGTGATCCTGACATTTTTTTAAAGAGCATTGGAACAACAGATTGCTCTCCTGTCATTCCTGAGCCCCTTTGTCATCCTGAGCGTAGCGAAGGATCTTCTTGAGTGCAAGGCTTGAACTCCCCCCCTAAATCTATCACTGCGAATTCAATAAGATCCTTCAAATCGCTACGCTTTTTTCAGGATGACACGGAGGGTTCAAAATAACCTTTTGGATTGCCCCTACCCTAAAAGGCAACCTCTCCCACAAGTAGGAGCGGCCTTCCCATGTCGGGCTCTTACTCATCAAACCTTGCTTCAGGTCGATGGCAATAGGGTAATTTTTGGTGCTTATCATAATATTGTTGATGATAAGCTTCTGCAGGCCAATAGGCTTGAACGGAAAGTAATTTCGTTGCAACATCATAACCTCGTCGCCTGAGAAGGCTAATTAATTTTTCTGTATCGTTTTTTTGCTCTTCATCATAATAAAAAACAGCACTTTGATATTGCATACCTAAATCAGGGCCTTGGCCATTTCTTTGTGTGGGGTCATGGATTTCAAAAAAACGTTTTATAACCTGCCTATAATCGATTTTGGCCTTATCAAATATGACTCTTACTACCTCATAATGTCCTGTATTACCCTGACAAATTTGTTCATAGCTCGGGTTTTCAGTTATGCCTCCTGAATAACCAGACTCTGCTTTTAATACGCCGGGTAATTTTTTTAAAAAATGCTCAACACCCCAAAAACAGCCACCCGCAACGATTGCTTCTTCTGTATCTAAAACATGGGTATCTGCCACAAAATCAATAGAAGCGGAGTTCACACAATGTCTAATATTTTTATGAGTAAAATGTTCGCCAGTGAAAACATGGCCTAAATGAGCATCACAGCGCATACAAAGAATTTCTAAACGCCTGCCGTCACTATCAGGCTCTGTTTTAACAGCCCCAGCAATCTCTTCATCAAAACTGGGCCAACCACAGCCTGAATGAAATTGACTTGCCGCTCGAAAAAGAGCTAAACCACAGCGCCGGCATAAATAGGTGCCTTTAGTCATGATTTCATTATACTCACCCGTATTAGGATATTCTGTTGCCTTATGGCAAATGATTCTTTTTTGTAAAGGTGTGAGACTAGCTAACTTATCAAGATAATTTTCCATTATTACCTCGTATATTTAAGCACAAAGGTAAGTTCCTTTGTGCTTTAAAAGATTAGGCTTTACGATTGCAAATTTTATCAGCCATATAACCAATAGCACCTGCATAGTAGATAGAATTATTATAGCGCAAAATCATCTTATAGTTAGGGAAGGCAAGGAAAACAGGGCCGCCATAAGGCTGAACAATGCTTGCCTGTAAATCTTGATTAGGCAGAGGAGCACCTGTTGTCGTTCTAACACCCATCGCATTCCATTCACTAACTGGCTTAACTATCGTCTTGCCTTCTAAAGACATATCAAACTTAGGAGGTAATTTGACCTCAATAGCCCAAGGCTCATTCGCCTGCCAGCCATTTTGTTTCATATAGTTAGCAATAGATGCAAAAACATCTGCTTTAGAAGTCCAGATATCTTTACGACCGTCTCTATCATAATCAACGGCATACTGTACCCAACTTGAGGGTAAAAACTGCGGTTGACCAGAGGCCCCAGCCCATTCCCCTTTAAATGTTGGCAAGTCTACATGACCATCATTTAAAATATGTAAGGCTAAAAAGAGCTCTTTACGGAAAAACTGAGGACGATTTGAATCATAGGCTAAGGTGGCTAAAGAACGAATTACGGGGAAGTTACCCATGTAAGTGCCATAACTACTTTCCATTCCCCAGAAAGACACAATAAAACAAGGGTCCACGCCATAATCTTGGCCAATTTTTTCTAAAACAGCCTGATTTTTTTGGAATTGCTTACGGCCCATGACGATACGATAATTATCAGCTCGTGAGTGAAGATATTTATTGAATGTAAGACGGTGCTCTGGTTGCGAACGCGCTAAATTTTTAACGGTTCTACTGGGCTCACGCACATCAGCAAAGGCTCTATCAAGCACAGTAGCTGAAATGCCTTCTTCAAGCGCCTGCTCTCTTACTTCTTTCATAAAACTTTGCCAACTCTGGCTAGCAAAAGCGGATGAAGTTAGGCTTAGCAAAGCAATCAAAGCCATCCATTTTTTCATTTATATCCCCTATGATTCATTTTTCAAATGACATTATTAATGTACTTTTTATTTTTTTGCAAATGAATACCATCTAATTTGAAGGTGTACTTTGATGTTGATCATCATTGCCCATAGAGCTACTTGGCTGAAGGTTCATAGCTGTAGCAGCTGAAAAAAAGCTAGGCCGCTTAAACTTACATCCACTTAAACTGGCTTGATAAGACAGCATGCAATCAGCAATTCCCTTAGAACCGTTTAACATAATCTTAGCCAAGAGTTTATTGAAGGCCTCTATTTTGTTCGATGAAAAAGCTGCCTGTAAAATAGATGCTTTTAAGGGAGAACAATTCTTTTCCCCATTTAGCGAATCTAAATATTTTTGTCGAGCCTCCGGTATTAATTTTAAAAAAGTTGTTTTGAACTTAATAAGAAACACTTTCTCAGTATCCGTACAAGGTTCAATTGCTTCGATCGCATTTAAAAACTTTCCTTGTGGCACGAAAGGATTTTTCAAAAATCGAATAAACGCCTTTGCCCACATTTCATCATTCAATGAAATGGGTTTTGTATGATAATAATTATTATAAATAACCGCAAACTTTGCCATCACTTCACTTCTTAAAAAATGCTTATGACTAATTTTATCTTTTATACAAAAATAAATAGGGTACTGGTTGATAAAAAAACGAGGAGGTACTAATTGCTTCGCCTCGATATCCTTTAGTTGGTTGAAACTCCATTGAAGCTGAACAAGTGCTTTTTTTAGACTTTGTTTATTCTGTATATTAGGGGAACAGAAAAAATCTAATTGACATTGAAAGACTAGAAATAATTCTTGGTTAACACGATTTCTGAACTTAATCATTCTAGCTTGATGAAAAGAATTCTCAGCCAAAGTAGTTTGTCCTAGATTTTTATAAATTTTACCTATTTCCAACAGGGCCAAATCATTATTTGGGTTGCCCAGTAGGTCTAAATCAAGCTGCAATAATCTTAAGGCAATAGCTTCTTCCCCTGTATATGGCTTAAAACGCCATACCAATGTCCTTGATTCTGCAACAGTAGTCATTGATAAAAGATGGGTTTTAAGAGCGCTAAATCGACTAATGATTTCAGCGAAATCAAAATCCATTAACCCAGGGTTCAATTGCTTTGCTCTTTCGATAAGAGAGCGATAATAGACTCTAAAATAAGGATTCGACCGCTTCGCTAATCGAGCAATCTGTCTATAGTGTTCAGCTCTTTCCTCTTCATCATTACCAACATTTTGATTTAATTGATTAATTTTTACAATTAAATCGATAAAAGCCTTATTATCTTTATCTAATTCTATAGATACAGGTTCCGCCGAAAAGGATAAAATACTAATTGCAGGCTGTAGAGAGGGGGCATGAATAGCAAGATAATAAAAAATATAGCGCTGTTTCGCCTTAAAAATTTCCTCTGGCTTTTGCACTCTTTGTGATGGCTCGGTTAAAGAGAATAGAAAATTAGTTATCTCTTCCATACTGGGGATATATAAAGCTTCGTTGAAGAAAGAACCAGCTCTTTCCAAATAAACACCGCCCATTCTTTGTAAAAAATAGCCAGTAGCTTCCAACTTCATTTTAGGTGATGAATTACGCGCTAAAATGGGCGCTAGAGGAGCCAAAGCAGTATATTGGAGGGTTTTTACAAAATTAATATTTGGGGTACTATCAAGACATGCTGCTCTTAATTGCCCTGTAATTTCAGCAATGGATGAAAAAGGTATGCTTGCTTTATTTTCATCTTCAAATCCGAAATCAAGCGCTTTAAGTTTTTGCGCAGTCGTCGGCCCCCAGCTAGAAAAAACATGACTTAACTTCGTCTTAACGGCGCTCAACTTCTCCTTTGATGAATGACCGAGGTATGAACTAATTTTATATAAATACTTTAATAAACTGATAACCTCATCCGCTGAACTGATAGCAAATTCTTTTTCTTTTAAAAATGTTTCAAGTAAGGCCTCAAATAGTTTTTTATCTAAACTGAATTTTTGTGTAGAAGATAACAGACTAGCAAGGGAGGTCACAAAAGAACCCATCTCGAATAACTTTAAATTAGAAGCCAAAATACGTCCCAATAACATATTAGCTAAATTATTTGGCATGGCAAATTTATCTAACGCTGCAATTTTCCCTAACTGATTTGTAATCGTTAAAATATCCTTTAATTCAAATTGATCTAAATAAACTACCAATAAATGAGTTAGTCTAAAAAAAGCTTTTTCGCTAATGGCAGGATTTCTTGATTCAGGAAAATAATTAAAGATATGTAAAATTTGACTTCTAATAGAATATTTTTTAAATATCTCAACGGCTCGATGCTGCGATAATTTTTCTATTTGGTTACTAACAGATTCTTCAGAATCCAAAATTGAAGCAGCAAAATTAAAATAGTCATTTTCTATTAGCATTTTTATTTCCACATTGGCAAAAAATAGTCTATTTTATTAAGTCAAACTTAAGAAAACATTAAGAGGATTGTATTATTTTTAACCTAGCCTCATTAATTCTTGGTTCTGTTTCAATGCAACTTCTAGCCATGTTTCTATGGAATTTAAATTATTTTAACCACTATAAATTTTTTCTATAAATGCAGGATTATTTTCCCATTCTCTTAAAATTTTATCATTTATATTTGACCAAAATTTTTCAACACCCACTGCTAATTCTACTTCACCTGAAAAGGCGGTTACTTCTAAAGGAAAAGCAATGCCTAGGCCAAATAAACCTGGTATAAATTTACCCTTATTATATTGAAGTTGGGTTGTTCGATTATCATGTTGGATTTCAGAAATAGGTAAATTATTGATTTGCAAAGTAGAAGCGGGCTTATAACCTATCGTAATTACTGCATGCGAACAGCCTGATAAATCTTCTGATGAAATTGCTTTATTTTTGTTAATAAAATATTGCCAACGCCCAGTATAAATCCCCTTATTATTTTTTTCTTCATTTAAAAGAAAGCGAGTAAATGCAGCAACCTCTCCCTTTAATCCCGTATTATCAAATTGGGTATAAGGCTTACCGTCCTTGGTAAGCGCAGGCGTTGCAAAAAGATATTCTTTATTCATGAATTGTTTTACCGCAATACCTGCTTTTAATAAATGCATAACGGCAAGGGCTGCTGAATGCGATGAGCCTATTACTGCGACCTTTTTTATAGTTGGATTAGCTTTTATATATTTTTGAAGTTCAGATTCAATAAAGGCAATATTAGGCGGGATAAGCGTAATTGAATCAGGTAAATCGAGTGTTTTGGGTACAGCACCAATTGCTAGAAGCGCGCGTTTTGCAAGAATCTTATCATCTGACTTTAGATTCAATTGCAATCCTGATTTTGTTTCTTGAATATCTGTAACCCAACCTTCGATTGTAGGAACAGATTCTCGTAAATAATCACTGATTTCTTGTAAAGGTTCTGCGGCTATTTTTAAGGGGCAAGTCTCTTTGAGGGGAAGGGAATTAAGTTCAAATTCTTTTTTAGGTAGACTTGATGCGAATAAAGAATAAATAGCTTTATTTACTCTTTGATAGCTAGCCACCGACGTATTACCAGGGACGCTAGATCCAATGCTCAGATCCGTACCGAAGCTGCCAACTTTAAATTTTGAGTCTATCCATAAGAGTTTATCTCTCGCTACTCCAGCACTTATTAATTTGACTAGAGCACAAATTGCAGCAGGGCCTGCACCCACAATAACATATTCTTTCATAACGAAATTTCAGTATTTAATATCTTTATATTTTTACTTAAACCACGCAAGAATAAAATATTTTTTATAACTTTCTGAATAGTAGCTAAAGAAAATTAAACCTTGATGGAGCCTAAAGGTTCCATCAAGGCTTAATTTTATAGCGGGGTTAGGGGATTGCTTTGCTCTTCAATTATGTCATTCTTCATCGACTTAGTAGCAAATATACTTCCAGCTAACAGGCCAGCACCAACCACTGAAGCAGTTCCTCCAGCAATGACCATAGCCATAGTTATCGTTGAAGCCAAACCTAAAATTAGAGGCGCAATCATACCAAAAGTACCGACTGCAAGTGCCGCTAAACCTAGGCCGAGTAAAAGGCCGGCTCCCACTTTCATTGCCGGATGACTTAATAGACGAATTAGGAAACTGGGAGATTGTAAATTAGTTAAGCTTCGATATTTCATGTGAAGCGGTAATAACATAGAAGACCAAGGAGAAAGATCGGAGTTATCAAGAATAGCCTTAAGTTCGTCCTCATCACAAAGCGGCAATAACTCATGCATAATATCAATAAAGCCAAACTTAACCACCCAAGCTAAAGCAGTTAAATTGGGAATGGAATTCTCTTTGGCTTCGGCTGTTAAATAAACTTTAAGCTCTTGTTGCTTTGCAAGCTTAGCCCCTTTATTTATTAAAAATCTAACAGCCTCTAATTGATTCGTTTTAGCGGCTTCTACTAAACAATAATCTAAATATTCTTGTCTCGTATTTAACTTTAAAAGTTCATCGAGAATATCAAGATTACCTTTCCTTGCAGCAATCACCGCAAAATCTTTTATGCAGCTTTTAAATCGATGATTATCAGGAATAGCGCTTATCATCGCTTTAACTAAGGTAAAATTGTCTTGATGAATAGCTCTAGCTAAAGGACTAATGTCGTAATATTTTCCACTAAGAGGGTCTGCACCTAGGTTAAGTAACTCAAGTGCATAATCTGTGCAATTATGTAAACTAGCCAAGGAGAGAAGCTCATCAGAAGAAATTGAAGCCCCAGAAGTCTTAATTATTTTTTTGATTAAATCGACATTCCCCAAGGAAAAAGCAAGATCAAATGCATAATCATACATTTCATCCTTTAAGACTTTGCCTTTATCTAACTCTAAAATAATTTCTGCGATTTCAGTATGTTGCTTTATAAGTGCAGCTTCAAATACTTCTTCTCTTTTTTCCTCAGAAAAACTGTCTGAATTCATTGCGCCTATAACTAATTCGGTATGTCCATAATAACTTAAAATGGTTAATTCATTTGTTGTGTCTATATTCGTTATCTTATGTTTTTTTAAAAGAGCAATTAACTCTTTATTACCTGTAAAATAAGCAATTTCTAAGGGTGAGATTGCATTAACATCATTGTCATTATCTTCAATTGAGGCATTTAAAATTCTTTCAACCTCCAGAGTTTCTCCTTTAAGACAGGCAATCAATAAATGGTTCCAGGCAGTATCGTATTGGGTTCCTGTAATAATGACACCCTCTTTAAGATACGCTTTAGCTAAATCCAATGCATAAAAAGTGCTTAAACAAGTCATAAAAGCTGATAATTTAGACTCTCTTAAATGATCATTCTTTATATCTAAAAATTTCTTAATTAAGGCTATAGCCAACTTAGAATGGACTGAAATTTCTTTTATAAAATTAATTTTAGATGCTTTAGCGACATAGCGACTTTCATCCGTATTAAAAATAAAATCTAATAAGTTACCGCCCTCAACAACTAAGTACTGATAGCTCGCTTCATTTAGATTAAATTTCTCCAATAATCGACTCAATATCTCTTCATAAATAGCCCTTTGCTCATTTGAACAATTCTTCAGATTTAGTATGACTAGTCTGATAGACTCTTTAATCACAGGATAATCTACTTTTTCATTAAGTAATTGCTTTACAGCAAAAAGCCAACCCTGCTCACAAGCAACTTTCAAAGGTATTGCCTCATTTAGCTCATACCTATTTAAATCGCGTAAATCTGGAGAAAAGGCCGCTACCATCGCGTCTGAACCAGAAGTAAAGGCTAATAAAAGAGGCGTATTGCCATCCATATCCGGGGTTTCTTCAGCATTCGCTTCTAATAACAATTTAACTATTTCTACATACTGCATTTTACAAGCAATAGTTAAAGGTGTGTCTGTTGAACTGCCAAGATTGGGATTAGCACCCTTATTTAATAAATATTTCACAATTTCAGGTTTATTTTCTAAACAAGCCATGAAAAGCAGACTTAGTTTGGTCTCTTCATCCCATGCAGTTGACCAATTACTTGCGTCTAAATCCGTTTGTTTTTTTTCCTTAAGAGATAATTTTAAAAGGTCAGGATTGTTTTCATAAAAACCAGCTAATTCAACTGTCATTTAAGGCTCTTTGCGTTAAAAATAATTATGTGCGCATTATATATGCACATAAATCAAAAAGATACCTTTCAATGAAATGGTAAGAAGGGTAGATGTAAACACCGTTTAGAAATAATTAAATCGTTCTTGTTGCCTTGATACGGCGCAATCCTGATGCATTTTAACCCAAGATGAACGCCATTTAAACTAACCATGATTCAAATTTATGTCATTCCCGCGCAGACGGGAATCCATTTATCAAACAAAGTGAGGTGCCACTTTAAGAAATAGATTCCCGCCCGCGCAGAAATGACAAAAAACCGAACCCAAAGACCATATATTGCACATGATTAAATGTCAGAATTCCCCAGAGCGCAGCGTAATCAAGGGTTGGGTGTGATAGAAAAGCTAAACGCGTAAACATTCAATCGGCGTTAAATTAGCCGCTCTTTTGGCTGGATAAAAACCAAAGAAAATACCTGTTGCCACAGAAACAATAAAACCTGCAAGGCTTGGTAATAATAGAATATGAAAAGGCCATTCACTGAAATACGCAAGTATTCGTGTAAAAATCAAACCTAAAATAACACCGCCAATACCACCTAAGAAGGACAATAAAACCGATTCCACTAAAAAGAGCTGTTGAATTTCACTGTTTTTAGCACCTACGGCTTTTCTAATGCCAATTTCTTTTTTTCTTTCGCTGACAGAAACGAGCATGATATTCATAATGCCTATGCCGCCAACGAGAAGTGAAATAGAGCCAATAATAGCTAAAAGCCAAGTAAAGATATGCCCTTGATTCTCCATACTAGCAATAATTTGTTTAGCGGAGCGCGGAAAAACAGCTAATTTGGGTGCTGTTGCCTCAATATAGCTTTTTATCGATTCAATGAGTGGGTCAATTGCAGTATTTTCTTCAAGCAACAAAACAGCATTATTAATTTTGCTGTCTTTACTAACTAAGGCCATGCCGGCTAAGGGTACTATAACGGCGTTATTAATATCTTCGTTAAAAAAGGAACTTTCCTTCCAATGGGAGGCTATGCCAATAATGGTATAGAGATTATTACCAATTCGTAATTGCTTACCAATAGGCTCATCATAGCTTAATTCACGTAATTGCATCGCTAAATTAGCACCAAGAACACAATAATGTTCATAGGAGTCGACAAAGGATACAAAATGTCCGGCACTAAGTTCAATATTTAAAATTTTAGCTAAAGATTCATTAGCACCGATAATGGCGCCTTGCAGTGGTTTGCCTTGAAAACTAATATTTTGATAAGTCGTACTATAAGGTGCAAGCTCTAAAATGCGTTTATTAGATGATTTCAAAGCCTGCCATTGTTTAAGGTTTATCTCATCATCCAAACTAGAAGACGTCTTGCCTGGCGTTTTTTGATAAACTGAGATGGCTAATAAATCAGTCCCCAGGGCCTTAAACTGATCTAAGGCTTTTTCTGTTGCCAACTGGCCACAGCTAATTAAAGCGACAACAGAGGCTGTACCAACTAAAATTCCTAAGAGCGCTAAAAAAGAACGCAATTTCGAAGCCATAATATTGATTAGTCCATCATGAAGATAACTAGGCAGATTCATAGTTTTCCTCATTGACAATTTGCCCATCCCGCAACCTAATTTGCCTATTACAACGTTCAGCAATCTTTTCATCGTGGGTAATAATAATTAAGCTTCTACCTTCTTTATTTAACCTTAAAAATAAATCCATAACCTCAGTGCCGGTGGTCGAGTCGAGCGCACCAGTAGGCTCATCGGCCAAAATAAGTTTAGGTTCTGTAACTAAGGCCCTGGCAATTGCAATACGCTGTTGTTGCCCGCCTGATAATTGAGTCGGTTTATGGTCAATAAAAGAAGCCATGCCAACCTCGGTTAGCGCTTTAACAACCTTTCGTCTGATGTCGAGGGAAGAAAGATTGCGATATAACAAAGGTAAGGAGACATTTTGTAAAACAGAAAGACGGGGTAATAAATTAAATTGCTGAAAAACAAAGCCTATCATTTGGTTACGTAATAAGGCCAATTCATCCTCAGATAAACTTGAAACGGCTTTCCCCTGCAGAAAATACTCGCCAAGGCTTGGTTTATCTAATAGGCCAATGATATTCATAAGGGTCGATTTACCTGAACCAGAAGCACCGAG
Source organism: Pseudomonadota bacterium (assembly GCA_020161725.1). Taxonomy (GTDB): domain Bacteria; phylum Pseudomonadota; class Gammaproteobacteria; order Legionellales; family Legionellaceae; genus Tatlockia. The sequence continues at coordinate 28,270 of JAIUOG010000005.1, read as the reverse complement.
AATGGCAACTAATTCACCCTCATTAATCTTTAGCGATAGTTTTTTTAAAACAGGAATAGCTGTTTCTGCAAGAATAAAAGACTTTTCTATCTCTTGCAGCAGAACCAAAGGCTTCTTAGTCATAGGCGATAACATCTTTTTCTTTAAGGCCTGACTGAATAACGACTCTATCAGCTAAGGCTAAACCCGTTGTCACAGGATGTTTTTTAAAAGAACCATCCTTTTGCTTTAATTTAACAATTGATTTGCCTTCTTCTTGCTTTAAAGCGCTAATAGGCACGAGCAATTGCTTATCCTTATCCACTGATAACTCAATAGACGCACTCATCCCAACCTTAATTAGAGCTTGTTCTTCTTTCGTTAAATTCTTAACCTCAACCAAAGCATTAAAAGAGGGTAAATTACCATTATTATTTTGAGAGGCTTGAGCATTAACTGCGATTAACTCGCCATGCAAAACTTTATTATTTAAAGCAACCCCTGTTATTGTTGCACTCATGCCACGATAGACCTTATCGATATCAATCTCTGGCACATCAATTTCAATACTGATTCCTTGTAAATCACCAATTAAAGCGAGAACTTCGCCTGCCTTTGCCTGAGTTCCCACCATTAACTTTTGATGATTTTCACTAGTTTTAGGAGGGTAAAGCAGAATGCCATCCATCGGTGCTCTTAAATAAATTAAATTATGTTTTACGGTGAGAGCCTGTCTTACCTTATCAAATTCAGCCATATTAAGCTTAGATAAATCTTTGCCAGACTCATCCATTTTCTCAAGCATTTCACTTAATTTTTGCGTGGCTTGCATAAGGCTAATCCTTGCCGTGGCAAGGCTTGATTTCTCACTTAAAAAATTATTTTTAGATAATAAACCTGCCTGCCACAGATCTTTTGTGCCTGCAAATTTAGTCTTAGCAATAGTGTAACTATCTTTTGATTTCAAATATTCAGTCAAAGTATCGTTGTATTGCTTCTGTAGCGCTGTTGAATTAAGGGTGTAAATTAACTCCCCCTTTTTAACCCATTGGCCATAATGACAATGTACCGTTTCTACAATTGCATCCATAGGACTTATTAAACTTGATTCCTTTAAAGGTGAGATAGTCCCTGTGAAATAAAGACTCTTATGTAGATTCTCAGAGGTTACTTCAACTGATCTAACCGCTTTATTTTCTTCTTTGGAAGAACAAGCCACTAAAAGGCTTATTAATAAAATTAAAATGAAAGGTTTCATTCACCATACCTAAGTTTTATTTGCCAACGCTCAAGCGTTTTTCCTAATAGGCGCTCAAGAGCTGAGATTTGGTTAAGATAAGCGATTTTAGCGCCTATTAAGCCTACTTTGGCTTGAATTAATTGATTTTGCGTATTGTTAACATCAAGGGATGAAGCAATACCTGCTTCCTGCTTTTTCTTCTCTAGAAAATAGGCTTTTTCAGCTAAGCTTACTTGTTTTTCTGCTAAACGATAGCGTTTAGCTAAAGAACCAATGCTATTAATAATATTGGTAATCGTGGTTTCCAAACTACGTTTTAAATTAATGAGGTTTAATTTATCTTTTTCTAATCTTACTTTAGCATTGATAAGTTGGCTGCGCCGGCTTAAATCATGTAGAGGAATAGTTAAGGTTAATCGCGCCGTTTCATTTAAATTTTGGCCATTATAGATTGAGGCAAAACCTCGTCTCGCACTTAAATCATTAACCATACCTGATTGCACATTCGCCCCCACATCAAGCTGCCAAAGCTGTTCGTTTTTAGCAACTTGATAGGCTCTTTCATCCGCACGTAACAGCATCTTTTGCGCTAAATACTGCACATTATGCTGAAAAGCCCAATCCAGTGATTCTTGTAATCGGGGAACAACTATCTCGCCCATTTCAACATCACTGGGAACCGCAAGATGCATTTTCGGGTCAAGACCAATAGTTTGGATTAACTGCAAGGCCGCTGATTCAAAATCAAATTGTGCCTGCTCAACCATTAAACTTAAGGATTCGATTTGGTAGGAGGGCTGAATATTACCCGTTGGCTCAAGCTGGCCTGCCTTAATTCTTTTTTCATTACTCTCATAGGTTTTTTGTGCTTCAACTAATTGCAGTTGCTGTGTTTGCAAATTATTACCACTCAAAATTAAAGCTCTATAGGCATTAATCACCTCAGTAACTTGGTCCATCACTGATTGCTGTAAATTTAATTTATTAAGCCATTCATTATCGATAGCATCGAGCAAACGAGCTTCATTAACAGCCTTGCCAAAACCTCTCAGCAGAGGTTGATTGATAGAAAAATTTAAAACAGGCGTATAACTACTGTAATTAGACACATTATTGGCTATATTCAAACCCATTTGCGTCCCTAATTTGGTACGTAAATTCATTTCAGGTGTAGCAAGAAAACTTTTATTAGAAGCAGAACCCACACCACTAAAACGGCTCCTTTCAACAGCCGCGGCCCCCCCTAAGGCGTATTGTAATTCAAACTCATTATGAGCTAAACGCAATTGATAGCGTTGAATAATTCTATCTAGCTCCGCATTTTGAATATTAGGGTTGTAGCGAAGTGCTAGCAAAATAGCTTCTCTTAAGCTTAATTTTAAGGATTTATTGCCATTCGATGGCGGAGCCAATGGCAATTCCAGCCAATTATTGAGCATGTATTCGGGATTTTTAATGGCTTTCGATAAATTGACTTCTGCTTTTTTCACTTCTTCATTAGCGTAAAGCGTCTTCGCTGTCGTTGCATACAGAGACGAGCTTAGGCCAACAAGAATTGCAAAAGGAATAGAGTAAAGCAAAATATTTACTAAATAAGTAAAATGGCTAAAATTAAAACACATTTTGAGCAAAAAGTGAATTATTTTGTATCTTTTGAATATTTTTATCTTTTTGCCCAGCAACAATAATCCTGTCATTCTTAGACTCAGCAAAATCCATTTCTGATATGGCACTGTGTTAAATCCAACATGGATCCCCGCCTGCGCGGGGATGACAATATTTGAGCAATTTAATTTTTGTTCTGGGCAACGCATTTTTTTAGCTAACACCCGAAGCCTGCTCAATAAAAAATCGTTTTATAGGCGCAAAACTATTACAAAGCCCCAAGCCAAAGCCTCTCAAGCTGATTAGAGGCGGTAAAGGGTTAAGAAAAAGAGCCTTTAACCCTTCCATCATTGCAATAACCTGCCAAACCGAAGCCTTACGCTGCCTTTGATAAGAAGATAAAGCCTTTTGACTAAGCTTATTATTAGCATTGTCTAAACAATCTAAAAAGGCTTGTATATCAGCAAAACCTAAATTAAGCCCGAGCCCTGCCAAAGGATGAATAGTATGAGCTGCATCGCCTAATAAAAGCCATGATTTACCCGCATATTGCTTTACATGTCGCATTGTTAGAGGGAATTGCAAACGTTGACTTATGAGCTCCACCTTACCCAATTTGCTCGCAAAAGCCTCTTCCAACTCGTTGTTAAAGGTTTGATTATCCAAAGCCATTAAATGATTTACTTTAGACTTGGTGGTCGACCAAACGATAGAACAATGGTTAGACTCTTTTAAAGGTAAAAAAGCCAAAGGACCATCTGGATTAAATACCTGAAAAGCCGTCTCTTCATGCGGTTTTTCGGTTTTGATTGTGGCAATTAAGGCTTGTTGGTGATAAGGCCATTGGGTTAGCGAAACCTTTAATAATTGGCGACAGAAAGAATTAGCGCCATCAGCAATCATCAATAATTTTGCCTGCCAACTTTGTTCTTTTGCATTCAGTTTAATACCTTCAGCGTTTTCGTCTATTGCCTCAACCTTAGTATGAGGAATGAGTTTTACGTTTTGTCCCTGTTCTTTAATTGAATTTAGCAGGGCCTTTTTAAGCGCTTTTTCTTCAACAATATGGCCTAAATAGGGGACAGCTACTAACCTTGCATCAAAATCGATATGCGCCTTTGATTTTGCATCCCAAACATACATCTTTTCATAAGGGGCTAGAGATTGTTCATCAAGATGCTGCCAAGCAGAGAGCTTGGTTAATAGCGCTTGAGATGCTTTATTGATAGCATAAACTCGTTCGCTGCTTAACTCATCAACTTCAAGAGAACCTGCATCAATTAAGGCTACAGAAAAACCACGCTCACTCATAGCAAGGGCTGCCGACAGGCCTACAATACCACCACCAACAACTAAAATATCAACTTGCTGTGTCATGGATAGGTCCTTTTTTCAATTTAATACCACAAACAAGATCAGGAACATGACCTGCAAAACCGCGAGCACGGCGCTTTAATTCGTTTTGCAAATAAGGAATATTATCCATCGCCATAAGCCCTAAATTTCTAGCCAAAGGAAGACCTGGAAAACGGCTTGTAAAAATATCAACTAGACTATCTGTAAAGCGAATAATCGTTTTGACATCCTTTGCTCTTAATTCTTGGTATTTTAATGCCATATTTTCATTTATACCTTGCTCTGCCAAACATTGTAAAAGCATGGCAACATCACGAAGACCTAGATTAAACCCTTGGCCCGCCACAGGGTGCAGAGTGTGAGCGGCATTTCCAATAAAAATAAGCGGCCAATCAACGACCTTAGGCATAACCATCTGCCGCAAAGGAAAATTAAAGCGTTTTCCTACTTTGATAAAACGGCCCAAACGATAACCCACATTTTTCTGTAACAGTTTTAAAAAATCGTCTTCTTTTATTTCAGTTAGGCGTTTTGCCTCTTTTTCATCTAGTGCCCAGACTAAAGACATTCTATCAGAAGACATGGGCAGCAAGGCCAAGGGGCCAGTGCTAGTAAAACGCTCGTAAGCTATATTTTGATGAGGCCTTTTAAGGCCAATGTTGGCCACTAAGGCCGTTTGCTTATATTCTTTAACTTTTACATCTAGATTCGCTAGCTTTCTAACTAAAGAGTCACTACCATCTGCTGCCACAATTAATTTAGCGCGCAGTTCTAATTCTTGACCATCTTTGACTATTTTAACTAAACCTTGAGTTTTATCTAAATAAGTTAATTTGGCGGGGGCCATTAATTGTTTTTTATCGATAAGCTTAATTAGCACTTCATTAAATGCCTGCATTTCAACCACATAGCCTAAGGCTTCATTGGTAGCTGAATGTAAATGCGCTTTGCCAAAACGATATTGTTCTGACACATGAATATGGTTGATAGGTTCTGCCTTGCTCAATAGAGGCCAAATGCCAAGATTTTGTAAAATGGCAACCGAACTTGGAGCAAGGGCTATGCTTCTAGCATCAAAATCGGCATCTAATTTTGCATTTAAATCATGGCTATCGACAGCAAGAACGGAATAACCGCTATTTTTAAGAGCATAAACTAAAATAGCTCCGGTTAAACCACCACCAACAATGAGAATATCTAAATCCGTCTTATCCACGCATTAAGGCCTCAATTTCAGCAACCTCAACTGGTAAGCTTTGGGTTAAATTTTCATGGCCTTTTTCAGTCACTAAAATATCATCTTCAATACGCACACCGATATTCCACCAACGCTTATCAACACCATCGATACCTGCTGAGATATAAAGGCCGGGCTCGACAGTTAATACCATACCCGGTTTAAATTTACGGTATTGGCCTCGTTCCTTATAAGAACCTGCATCATGAACATCTAAACCAAGCCAGTGTCCCGAGCTATGCATATAAAAAGGTTTATAAGCTTGCTCTTTTAAAAGTTCAGAAAGAGAGCCTTTTAATATGCCAAGCTCTAATAAGCCTTCCGTTAAAATCTTAACAATAGTTTCTTGCACCTCATCCCAATAAGCACCTGGTTTTACACAGGCAATCCCTGCCTTTTGTGATTTTAATACTAATTCATAAATCGCTTTTTGGTCTTCGGTAAAAGTACCACTCACAGGAAAAGTACGCGTAATATCCGCTGCGTAATTTTCATATTCACCTGCTGCATCAATTAACACTAAATCGCCATTTTTAAGTGGCTTATTGTTATCGGTATAATGTAGAACGCAGGCATTTTCACCAACACCTACAATTGGGTCATAGGCAACAGCCCGGCAACCATTTTTTGCAAAAATATATAAAAGCTCTGCTTCTAATTCCGCTTCATTTTTAAGCTCTTTACAAACCTGCATCGCTTTTTGGTGTGCTTGTACTGAAATAGCTGCTGCCTTTCGCATTAAATCAATTTCTGATTTAGATTTAAAAAGACGAAGCTCGCTGATAATAGGATCTATATCTTTCAAGGCACCAGGTGCTTTAACACCACGGCGAATTTGGCCTTTTAATTTGACTAAGGTTTTTAAAATTAGTTTTTCATAAAAAGGGTATTGGCCAAGCGGATAATAAACGGTCGACGTATCCTCTAAAAGTTTCACAAGATTAGTTTCCAGGCTTTCAATGGAATAAGCTTCATGAATCGCCAAGACCTTTGGCGCATCCTCCTGACCAAGCCGCCTGCCAGTCCATTGCTCTAAAGTAGGGTTTCTACTGCGATTAAAAAGATAAGTCTTAGGGTTTTTCCCCGAGGTAATAAGAAGTAACGCCTCTGGCTCATTAAAACCAGTTAAATAATAAAAATGGCTATTTTGACGAAAGCGATAATGACTATCGCCATTTCGTAAAATCTCATCAGCAGCAGGAATAATAGCGATAGCGCCTTCTTCTAAGGCTTCAGCTAAAGCAAGTCTTCTAGCCTGATATTCTTCTCGACTTATCATCTTATTTCCTTCATTCAAGCAAAACTAATGTTTAGTTTCCGAAAAATCATCTTTATTTTCAGATTTAGCCAAATCATTATATAAACGTATTACGGCCATCCTAGCATATTCACTGACTTCGATTAAGGCTTGTTCGTCCTGGTCGCTCATTTCCAAACTATCGTAATCTAATTCAGCAAATTCAAACAAATGCTCTAGCGCCTCCTGCCCTTCCTCATCAATTAATTCTTCATAATTAACACCAGAAACATGAAGGCTTTGTGCAAATCCTGCACACCATTCGCTAAACGCTTTTGCTCTTTCTCGAATAGGCTCGTGATCATCAGGTAAAAGTAGCTGAAAATCAAAGTTAAACTGATTTAACTGGTGCTGACTAATAGTATAAACCTCAAATAAAGCCAAAGAAGCAGAACGGGTCATTTCTTTATCTTTCTTAGCAGTTAATGAACGCAAATAAGTTTCGCCTACCTTTGCCTTTCCTGCGCAAAGATAACCACAGATAACACCATGTAATTCAGATAAGGAAATAGGCAATTCAAGTATTGCTATTGCATCCTCTAGGGTTTGGTATGCAGGTAAGTTAATGGGGTTACTTTCAGTTGACATAAATAGACTCTTTTACAAAAATGCTAATCATAACTGATTTGCTCCGGTAAACCAAAATTGCTAATATGTTAGTATTTGAACAACACTATCAAATATAGGCTGCTAGAAATGACAACCTCTAAATCCTGTACTATCAAATTGCTAAATAAGAGCTATGAAATTAAATGCCCTGATGGCGAAATGTTTAATCTTAAACAAGCTGCAGAAAAGCTTAATGATCAGCTTTTACAGAATAAAAAGAAATTTAAGCAACTTGATGAGTTTCAAGCTCTGTTATTAGCAGCACTTAATATTAGCCATGAACTCGTTAGCTGCCAGCGCCAGCAAGAGCAGCAACGTCAACAAGTGACTCAATTTATTAGTTCACTTGAGAATAAAATTCATCAAGTTGTACATGGTAATATAGATCAGGATCCGCAGACGGATTGATAAGTTGGAATTGTGCATAAAATAAGATTTATCAAACTATCAATGTTAATTTATAGTCCTGTAAACAAGAACTAATATTCAATAAAAGCCACCATCAAGTCAGACATGGATCCGCCTGCGTGGCAATGACAGTTTTATATGACTGCCGTCAATTGTCATGCCCGCGAAAGCGCTGAGTGATCCTGTCATAATTTTTACCCAACTTGTAGTGCCATTTAAACTCACTGTGATTAAGTTTATGTCGTTCCCGCGTAGGCGGGAACCCATTTATCAAACAAAGTGAGGTGCCACTTTAAGAAATAGATTCCCGCCTACGCGGGAATGACAAAAAAATTGAACCCAAAGGTTCAATATTGCTCTTTTGAGCAATTAAATGCCAGGCCTCCTCAGCGCGAAGGCGGGCATCCATCCCTCATTGGCTACCAAGTTCATGCAAAAAAATATCCTTACTTACGCAAGATCACAAAGGATAGCATTTAAGGGTAATTGTATATTATAATTGCCGAAGAGCCTGGTAGTGAGTGATTTGTGAACCAATACTCACTCCCTTGGAGAGCATCCTGTAGAAGGCGTTGTGCATGCTTAGAAATAAGAAGCCTGAACCGACTCATCCGCTCCCCACCTGAACCTAAGGGTTCAAAATCAAGCTGCCGGGTTCTTTTCTTGCTAGAATGTCTCCTAAACGCCCTTGTTTTCCAGCAAAAAAACCGCACAAACTCCACTTTGTTTTTTCCCCTTTTAGCTCTTTTTGCTCATTTTCTGCAACAAGAATTTTGATATCTTTACCCCAAACAGCAGAATCATTATCTGGTTCTTTTTTCCTATTTTCTATATAGCAGCCTAAATCATAAAAGGTAAGTATTGTTTGATAAAAATATAAATTACTAAAAGCAACATGTCTAAAAGTCAATAAAGTAACAGGAATAGTTTCTTTACTTTTTGCCTTAGGTTTAATTAGCCCTACAAAATTACCAAGATCTTTTTTATAAAAGGAGTGCATTAATTTAAAGATATATTGGGTTGACATTCGCGGTAATAAAGATTGAACTTTATCTAAATTTTTATCGTTAATAATCCCAAGATATCGATTTAAGATGGTTGCTTCCCTAAAAAAATTTTTACAATTTTTATCAATATTTAGTATCGAACAAGCAATCGCATCCTCTGATACTCGCTCATTATTTGTTGTATTAGTGCGATAATAAATTAAATATTGAACTAATTTTTTTTGTTGAGGATTGCAATGCACATGCAATACCCAAAATAAAGCACAAAAAAGCGCCGTAAATTTGGTTAGTTTGTCACTTTCCTGAGGTTGTTTAAACTTTACCCTAAGCCTTTCATAAGGATAATTAGCTTCTCCTTTCGATTTATTTAAAATAATTCTTGTACATTCGATGAAAAGAGCTATTAATTGTTCTGCGGATAAACTACCTTCAGCTAAATCCTGATTAAATTTTTCTGTTAGAGCAGCATAGAAAAAAGAATGATGAATATCTTGAGGAAAGCCTTTTTCTTTCCTTAAATACGCCTCTAATTTAATCCAAGGTTCAAAAGAAATATGACCAAGCCAATCTGATATAGGCAATTTAATAATTACCTCTTGCCAAAAAGGCGCGCAGATTTCCTTAAAAGTTTCAACTAAAAGCACTTTTCGTTCTTTCGCTTTTGTATCCATTTCAGCTTGAAGCACTTCTAGTTTAGGGTCATCTTGAGCTTCCTCAATCACCACTAAGTCTTTTGCTTCTTCTAATTCGGCTTGAGCGATATCCTTAAAAAATTGCTGTAATTTTGTCTGATATTGACTATCGAATTTTGCGATTAACTCATCCATTATTTACTCACATAGCAAAGCAATTTATCAACTTAGCATGCAAATAAATTGGTGGCAATTTTTATCAAAATTTATTTGAAATAGAGAGAGGAGAAAGCAAGGCTCACTATGGTAAAGCAAGCCTTCTGTAAAAATGGTTAACTAGAAATAAACACCAATCTGGGCAATTAAAGCATCGCCAGAACGACCTGTACCAATTGTATTTTCATTGGTTAAACCTGGTGCTGAAATACCATTTGCAAATTGGTTGCGTTTAAAATCAATATCATGACGGTATTCCAAACTTTCCACCGTATCTTTCCATATTGAAATATTGAAAACACCACTTATACGATGATTTGGAAGATTTAGCGCCAAAGTTTCTTTAGACCATTGATAGCCTAAGTTTAAGGAGGCTGGTTTATCAAAAGCCATAAAGGTAACACCCGCCTCTAATTGCGCAGCCTGTGGCCTTGCTCCATAGCCATTAAAACTTAAATCTTCTACATCAAAAGAACTTACGGCACTTACCCATTCAGCCGTTAAGCTATATCTATCAAAACTAATATTGCCATGAAGGTTCAAGGCAGGAACATTATTAATTAATTCAGAACCATTGGTTGGTGATGAAAAACCACCGAAGGTAGTAAAGGGAGCTGAACCCGTATTCTGCATGCCAGATGAATCAGTAATGGTGCTAATATAACCACCACCAATATCACCCGATAAATCACCTGATTTAATTGTATAACCAAGATTAACCCCACCTGCACCATTATGGCCAAATCGAGTTTCTGATTTAAACCCATAAATAGCAGCATAGGGGCCATAATCTAATTGAGATTTATAACCCAAAATAAAAGGCCTTGATTTAGTACGCGCTAAAGTCATTGTAATTGGCGAACTAATCATTGCACTAGAATAGCGTCCAAAAGGTACAAAAAGTTGACCTGCCGTAAAATAGAAGGGCGATTGATCCAAATTACCAACGTTAACAAAGCCCATATTTAGACTAAAATTCGAATTAGATACCCTTGGACCAACGTCAGGCGGCGTATCATCATAACTAATGCCCATAAAGGCTTCTACTTTATCATTAAGTGCTGCTGCCACGTTAAGCTCGCTTGCGCCTAAATTCAAATCGTTAACTGATTTACCAACGAAGGGTTTATTTATAATAGCAACGGGCTCCGTTTTACCACTTATAGCAATAATAGGAATATTAGGCGTCGGATAACCTATACTTTTATAAGCTCGATAAAGACGTCTTCTTTGCTGCATTAGTCGGATGTCTCGGTTAATACTTGAAATGTTTACAATATAATCCGAACCATCAAAGGCGGGTCTATCACCAAGGTAAGGTGAAGTTACCACTGGCGTTCCTGCGATATAACTAATCACTCTATTATCCGCAATTAGAGCAGTAGGATAAAAACCAAGCGATTCAGGATCAGCATCAACAGTATGAACTAAAAGAGGGGATGTATGAAATTTTTTACCATGTTCCCTGGTAATAGTAGGCGGTCCATTATTATCATGCTTTTCAGCGGTTGCAGGTATAGATTTGGCTTTAGGTTGAACCAACTTAGGCTTAACCACCTTTTTAATTGGCGTAGGTTTGGCTTTTACCTTAGGCTCTGTGTCTAATTGCTGTTGCAGACTATTTAATTGCGCTTGCAATTGCCTTGTTTGCTCTTGTAATAATTTAATTTGCTGTTGTAACTGTTGATTATTTGCGGCATACAACGAATTACTAGATAAAATAACGGCTAAAGCCAACACCTTTTTCACAAAAAACTCCTGCTTGTTCTTCTTATAATCGCAGATTAGCCGGCCATTATAGCTTGGAGTCATTGAGGTGGCTATAGTTTGCACAAATTTTTATAACAAAAAATCAATTTATATATATAAATTAAGTTGCGGATAGAACAGATTAGTTAAAAGTTTTAATTTTCTGAAACTAGAATAAAGGTTTAACTTCATCTATATCATGAAGCTAAACCTTTGGGGAGATTAAACGTTACCGACCCACTTAGCACCAAAATAGGGTCCATATAAGCCAAAGTTGCTAGAACCTTTGCTAGATAAAAGCCCGATTTGACCTCTAGTTTGAAGTGCATCAAAGTAGTTAATAACCTGATAACCAGCATCAATATTAAGGATACCTTCGGCAATTTGATAACCGTAGTTAAGACCTAATTTGCCTTCAAAACTTGGTACAAGAGTTTTCTCTGTATGACTACCAAAATTAGTAACTAGACCAGTAGGACTAAATACATAACCTTGGTTATATCTACTGGTACCATATAAAATTGAAATTGCGCTATTAGCAGTTAAACTTAGCCCATCCCATAACATATAAGCATAGTCAACGCCCACTGTTGGACCAACACCATAAAACTCAGCATTACGGAACTTATCAATTTCTTGAGAGTTAGTCGCAATTCTAAGCAAGGCAGGTAAGGGTACAAAGCGATTAGTTTCATCAACACGAATCTTGGCATATTGTAAACCACCAAAGAAACGCATTTTTTTGTAAGCACTCATATCAACATGTTGACCAAGAACCACATTAACTTGATCAAAGCGGTTATCTTGATTTAATTGATAAGGAAGAGCTAAAGGCGCGTAATTAGTAAAACCTCTTAGGTTATTACGATGCGCATTGTCATGATATCTTGTCCAAGAAATACTAATATCATTACCAGTATGGAAATGATAAGCACCTTGAAGTTTAAAACCCCAACCCCATTTTGGCTCAGTTTTAACAAGCGTATTTGTTCCGTTGTAAGCAAATCCTCTGTCAGCAGAGTAAACTGGCTTTAAATATAGTGCATCGGCACTAATATCCCATTGTTTTGTTTCACATGGAACAGTTACGTTACCTGGAGTACAAACAGGTCCCATAGTTCCACAGACTCCAGTAGAGGCATAAGCGCTAGCTGCCAACCCCAAAATCGCTAAGGTTGTTTTTTTCAACATTGATCACTCCATTTAATCAAAAAAAAGCCCATCAGCAAGGATGGGCTTTAAAGCTTTAGAAGGCGAACGATTATACGTTACCAACCCACTTCAAACCAAAGTAAGGACCGTTGAAGCCAACGCTGTTTTCGCTAACAGAGTAGTTAGCAACGCCAGTCGCAGTAGTACCGTAGTTATTGATTCTGTGCTCAGCATTGAAGTAGTTAACCCACATATAACCAGCGTCAAGGATTAAGTTACCTTGTGCCATAGCATAAGTGTACTTACCACCTAATTTACCTTCTAATTCTGGAACTAATACAGTTCTAGAAGCACGGTCACGACCATAACCCAAAGCAGATAAATCATAACCTAAGTGGTTTAATTTGCTTGTACCAACTAGGATAGCAGTAGCACCGTTACCATAGACAGAGAAGCCATTACCTAGGTTGTAAGACATGTCAGCACCGAAACGTGGACCGAAACCGTTGAAACGATTTTCGTGTCTAGTTAAACGAGTACCGTCGATGTAACGTAATTCACGGTTGTTTTCGATACGAGCGTATTGAGCACCACCATGGAAACGGATAGTTTTCCACTCGCTGAAATCAACGTGTTGGCCTAATTCGATGTTAACTGCATCCCACTTAGGAGCGTAGTCAAAACGATATAGGTCATATCTGCTGTGATCAGAGTTGTTATCTAAGTGATACCAGTTAACGTTTAAGTCATTTCCAGTATGGAAGTGGTAAGAACCTTCAATCTTGAAGCCCCAATCCCAGTTTTGACGAGTTCTGTAAGTACCGAAACCATCAGCTGTAGTAGCATAATAGTCGTACTGAGCACCAGAGCTTAAAGTTGGCTCTAAATAAAGAGCTTGAGCTCCGAAATCCCATGCAGTTTGCTCACATGGAACAGTAACGTTACCAGGGGTGCACACAGGACCCATAGTACCAGCAAATACTGCACTGCTACCTAAAGCAAGAACAGCTACCGCTGTTTTTTTCAAATTTAACATGCTTCATCTCCACTTTTTTATTATTAATTTCCCGTTTAGCAGTCACGCCACATAAAAGTTATGACTGACTGTAGTACGCAATCATCGCTCTATCCGAGAACGTACATAGGCAGATTATCAAGCGCCAAAATCTCAAAGTCAACACTCTTTCTAGAAAATTTATCTATTTATTCAATAAAAATACTACGACCCGAACACACATTGATCTTTTTATGATCAGCGTATTTAAATCAGACACATAGCTATAAAATAAATTTTTTGTCAAAGCGTAAAACAGCAAATTGAGAATCTGTGCTTTAGCAACCTACTTTCTCAGTTTGAAAATAAACTACCGAGGGATAAGATATTATAAATTGATAAAAAATAAAATTTTTTTTTGATTAAATTAGAATTAAAGCCATTATTTGCTTTAAAAAAATCTACTTGATTAGTTTTATTACAACACGTCTATTTAAAGCCTTGCCTTCTTCGCTTACATTCGATGCAGCAGGAAATTTTACACCATACCAAGTAATAGTAATTTTATCTTCACGTACACCTTTACTTAAAAGATAATTTTTAACCGCCTCGGCTCTATCCTCAGATATGGCATTATTATAAGACTTTCTGCCTGTATCATCTGTATAACCCGCAATTTTGATTTTCTTTAAAGCAGGATCAGCTCGACTATATTCAGCAATTTTATTGAGATGTTGTTTTGACCCATCATCTAGCTCATCGCTATCAGTAGAAAAATATAAAACAGATAGACGAACCATTTCATAATCAAAGGGTAATAAATTACCTAGACAGCGTTGATAGCGTGCATACACCTTCTGAAAGCGAATAGGACTTATTGATACAGATACTGCAAAATTCTGTTCTGATAGATATTGAAAATTAGCCTGATATCCTTGCGATAAAAAGTTTAATAATTGCAAAGCGTTATTTCGTTTTAGATAAAAGCCATATTCAGTTGGATGTAAAAAGGTTTTAGCCACTAAAAAAACAGGACCTCCCGGTTTCCAAACGGGAGGTTTAGCATAAACTCTTGCTTTTCTCAGTGTATAGCTTTGCTGCCAGGTAGTTAAGATAAAGTGGGAGGGTTTCGCTGCAAATTGCTCAAAATAAGCAATGCCATAGTTTGGTATAGTTAAAGATAAACCGCAACGTAATCGGCTTCCTGTCATCTGCCAACGTTCCTCTCCCATTGGACTCGCGTAGCGTAAACTTACAATAGATGAAAAAGCAGGATAAATAGTAATTATATTCAATATTAGTATTTTTATATAAAGGCTTATCCTAGGCTTAAATTCCATTTTTGCTCATCCAGCTTTCGAAATCATGTTATGCTTGATATATCGACAAATCTGCCGGAATCTTTATGAAAACGATCACTATTAATCAACCCGATGATTGGCATGTGCATTTTCGTGATCAAAATCTCTTAAAAGACACTGTTTTAGCTACTGCAAAACATTTTGCAAGAGCATTAGCAATGCCTAATTTAAAACCTGCTTTAACTAATCTCAATTCAATCCTTGCTTATCATGAAAGAATTCTAAAAGTAGCCCCAAAAAACTTTAGTCCTTATATGACCTTTTATCTAAATGAAGCAGTTAATCCAGCCGACTTGAAACAGGTAAAAAATTATCCCTTTATTTTAGGTGCAAAATTATATCCATCTGGTGCAACAACTAATGCTGAAGAAGGAGCCAAATCCTTAAAAAGTCTTTATCCTTTATTTGAAGTACTCGAGGAAGAAAATTTAGTTTTACAAATCCATGGCGAATTTGGAGAAGGTGATATTTTTGAGCGAGAAGAAAAATTTATCGGTCTTTTTTTAGAATCACTTATTAAGGATTTCCCTAAACTTAGAATAGTCGTCGAGCATATTTCAACTGAAGCTGCTGTAAAATTTGTTGAACAAAGTCCTATTGAAGTTGCAGCCACCATTACCGGCCATCATTTATTATATAACCGCAATAAATTATTAGCAGGCGGGATTCGGCCTCATTACTATTGTTTACCTATTTTAAAGCGAGAGGAAGATCAAACTGCTTTAATAAAGGCCGCAATCAGTGGTAATCCTAAATTTTTTGCAGGTTCAGATAGCGCTCCTCACGCAATAAACCAAAAGGAATCTGCTTGCGGTTGCGCCGGCATTTATTCCGCCCCCTATGTTTTAGCAATGTATGCTGAAGTGTTTGATAATATGGACAGCCTTTCATCTTTAAATAATTTTATGTCCTTAAATGGCGCTAATTTCTACGGACTTCCCATCAATTCGGGCCAAATCACATTAAGAAAAGAGGTTCAGCAAATTCCTCTTCGGCTAAAATTGGGAGATACCGAGGTTGTACCCGTTGCAGCGGGTGAATCGTTGCAGTGGAGTGTGTATTCGTGAGCGCAAATGATGTGAATTTTTTAAAAAACCGTTTTCGTGGCTTTTTGCCCGTTATAGTTGATGTCGAAACAGCTGGCGTCGACCCAATTAATAATGCACTTTTAGAAATGTGCATTGTTTTAATCGATGTAAATGAAAAGGGGCTTTTTTATCGAAAAGAAAGCTTTTTTGAACACATTCTTCCCTTTGAAGGCGCGGTACTCGATCAAAAGTCATTAGATTTCAATCAAATTGATCCATTTCAACCACTTCGTTTTGCTTTAGATGAAAAAACAGCCCTAGAAAATTTATTTCGACCGATAAATCAAGCCTTACAAAAGTCACGATGCCAGAGGGCAGTTTTAGTAGGTCACAATGCTTGGTTTGACTTATTGTTTATTAAAGAAGCAGTAAAAAGAACGGGACTCCATTCTCCTTTCCACTCGTTTACTTGTTTTGATACAGCAACCTTAGCAGGCCTAGTCTATGGACAAACGGTGTTGGCAAAGGCAATGAAAGCAGCCAATATTTATTTTGATGCAAATGAGGCCCATTCTGCAATTTATGATGCTGAAAAAACGGCTGACTTATTTTGCGTAATGCTAAATCAATGGGAGAAAATGCAAGAATCCGAATAGCCTAATTGTCATTTTGAATACAAGCTTATGTAGCCTTGATGGAACAAAGTGTAATCAAGGTTTAGGTTTTTTATTAGCATCCCATCCTTGGTTACGCTAAAGCCGCACCAAGGCTACATCAATAACTTGCCCCTACGCATCACAATGGCACGCAGGGGAGGAACTTAAAGCTTTTCTGAATTTTGTGCCAAGTATTCAGCTACACCTTTAGGAGATGCTTTCATACCAGCTTGGCCTTTTTGCCAACCAGCAGGGCAAACTTCACCATTTTCTTCAAAGAACTGAACTGCATCGATAATACGTAAAAGTTCGTCAATGTTACGACCAATAGGTAAGTCATTTACTATTTGTGAACGAACCATACCATTTTTATCAATAACAAAAGCACCTCTAAAAGCCACACCAGCAACAGGATGTTCAACACCATAAGATTGACAAATAGTATGCATTACGTCAGCAGCAAGGGTAAATTTTACAGGACCAATACCACCATCTTTTACTGCTGTATTACGGTAAGCATTATGAGTAAATTGAGAGTCAATCGATACACCAACGACTGCAACACCACGTTTTTCAAATTCACTCATGCGATTATCGAGAGCAATAAGCTCAGATGGGCAAACAAAGGTGAAATCAAGCGGGTAGAAAAACACTAAGCCATATTTACCTTTGATAGCTTCATATAAATTGAATTTATCCGCAATATCGCCATTACCTAAAACTGCTGGCACTGTAAAATCAGGTGCCTTACGTCCAACCAAAACGCTCATTTAAATCTCCTTGATTAGGGCAAAAGTATTTCTTGTAAAAATACCTTAGCCAGCCATTTTTATAATTATTTTTAAAGCGCTACAGCTTCACGCAAAATTGCCTCTAACTCTCCCTGCTGGTAGAGCTCAGCAATAATATCTGAACCACCAATTAACTCGCCTTTCACATATAGTTGAGGAAAAGTAGGCCAATCAGCATATTCTGGTAAGGTTTGTCTTATATCAGGATTGGCAAGAACATCAACATAGGCAAAATTAACACCACAAGCATCAATGCATTGAACAGCACGGGCAGAAAAACCACATTGAGGCATTTTGGGTGTGCCTTTCATGTATAAAATTATTGCATTTTCAGCTAACTGTTGTTTAATTTTATCAATTGTATTCACAAAAACACCTATAAAAATCTTAAATTCAGAGTGGCTAATAGTATGGCCAATCTAAGGCAAATTTGCAAGGACAAAAAATATGCAATTTGTTTTAATGAAAGATTATTAAATCTTAGGCAAAGCTGCAAAACCCTCATAAGAGCTAATTTAAATTGAGAGCACAGTTCCGACCTTGCAAATAAGTCCCGGGACAAAAGGGGATGAGAACCCCTTCCCCTACGTACCGCGGCTTGTCCGCAGTATCCTGCTTTTTAGATGAAAATTTTGCTTATTTTTTCCCAATAAGAAAATAAGTTTTAACTTCTTTATATCCTTTTAATTTCACAGGATGGCCTCTTTCTTCTAAAACAAAATTTTCTTCTAACATATAAGCCATTTTTGCAGAAACATGGATTTTATTCGGCAATGAAGTTGACTCTAAACGACTAGCAATATTGACAACATTTCCCCAAACATCATAGACAAAACGTTTGCGGCCCACTATACCGGCAACAACTGAACCATAGGTCATACCAATACGCAATTGCAAATTTAATCCCTGTTCTTCGTTAAAAATCATCGTTTTTTCTAAAAGAGCCAAGGCATATTCAGCCAATCTAATGGCGTGCTCAGGGGCAGGCTCGGGAAGGCCAGCTACAGCCATATAATTATCACCAATTGTTTTAATTTTTTCGACCTTATAAATTTCAGCTAAATGATCAAAATCATCAAATAGACGACTCAAAATATTTACAATTTTTTGTGCCCCTAATTCATTAATAAGACTAGAAAAATTAACAATATCGGCAAATAATATACTGACTTGTGGAAACTCATCTGCAATATCTTGCTCGCCTCGCTTTAAACGTAAAGCAATTCCCTCAGGCAAAATATTCAAAAGCAAAATATCATTTTCTCTATGCATTTTTTCCAAGGAGTTAAGTGCTCTAAACATAGAGAACAGCATCATGATTGTCGAAATCACAGCAAGAAAGGTACTAATTATAATACTTTTAACTACAGCTTGGCTTAATAAATGATTACGTTGATAAGTTCTTTCATAAACTAAATCAAAGAAATTTTGCACCAATTGCATAATCTCGGCTTTTTGTTTTCGATAAACATCCGCAGATACCATAGCCTGAGCTAATTTTTGATTTGGTGCACATTTAACTTCTTGATTATCTACCTCACAAATTCCTTCCATTAAATTCATAGCTTTTATTTCAATCATCGTTAATTGTTTTGATTTATTAACAGCCGATTCAAGCAAAGAGAATTCTTGTAAGGTTAATTTATGCCTTATCATTTCCTCTGTTAGAGATTCTGGATTTTTAAAAGGTCGATTCGGTGGTTTATCAATTGTTAGATCCCAATAAATTTCATTATACCCTACAGGCCTTGGCGCTTTGCCATCACGAATAGCCAAAACCATATTATAAAATTTTCGGTATTTAATATTACCCGTCAAAACATAAAGCCTTGCCATTTTGGTTAAATTTTCAGAACTTTGGCGAAGTTCATTACCTATGCGTAAAGAATTAAATCGCTCTTCAATACTGGCAATTTGTAAATTGGCAATATACTTTAGAGCGAAAAGGCAGGAAGTTAAGCTTACTAACAAAATAATAAGAAAAATAAAAAAGTACTTTAAATAATAATCCCTGCTTAGCCCGAAGGTCATTATTTCTCCCTATTATAAACAGAGTTTTTTTAAAGAGCTTAATCAAACTATAGACCACTTTAACTATTTAAAAAATGTAGCAGATTACATTTAAAACTGGTGCATAGATTAAATTTTGCTAAACTTAACATCCACGAATACTAAAAACACGGAGTTAAAGCTATGGCATTCTCATTACCCCCTTTACCTTATGCAAAAAATGCACTTGCCCCACATATTTCTGAGGAAACCATTGAGTACCATTATGGTAAACATCATCAAGCTTATGTGAATACATTAAACCAACTGATTGCTGGTACAGACGATGAAAAATTAAGCCTAGAAGAAATTATCATGAAATCCTCCGGCAAAATTTTCAATAATGCAGCCCAAGTATGGAATCATACTTTTTATTGGCATTGTCTAAGCCCTAATGGCGGTGGTGAGCCCACAGGCAAACTAAAAGAAAATATTGAAAAAACCTTTGGTTCTCTCGATAAATTCAAAGAAGAATTTACGCAAACAGCGATTGGTACCTTTGGTTCAGGCTGGGCTTGGCTTGTACAAGATAAAAATGGCGGCCTAAAAATAATCTCGACTTCCAATGCAGCAACGCCTATGACTGAAGGCCAAACTGCATTATTAACTTGCGATGTTTGGGAGCATGCTTATTATATTGATTACCGTAATGTTCGTCCTGATTATCTTAAGGCTTTTTGGTCTTTAGTAAATTGGGATTTTGTTAATTCTAATATGCGTTAAGCTTAATTTATACAGGAGTTTTTATGGCTTTGATCACGACCTATAGCCCCTTGCCGGTTGCATTTACTCACGGCGAGGGAGTTTGGCTCTATGACGAGAAAGGTAAAGCTTATCTCGATGGTTTATCAGGAATTGCAGTCTGTGGCTTAGGTCACGCTCACCCTGAAGTGACCAAAACCATTCAAAGCCAGGCAGCCAAATTACTCCATACTTCGAATGGATTTCATATTAAAGAACAGGAATTACTCGCTGAAAAGCTAACTAAGCTAAGCGGTATGGAACAAGTTTTTTTTGCTAATTCTGGAGCAGAAGTAAATGAAGCGGCAATTAAATTAAGTCGCTTATATGGGCATAAAAAAGGTATTGAAACACCATCGATGATTGTAATGGAGCGTGCTTTTCATGGTCGCACAATGGCAACGCTTACAGCCTCTGGCAGCCGCAAGGTTCAAGCTGGATTTGAACCTTTAGTTCCCGGTTTTATTCGAGCTCCCTTCAATGATATTCATGCTCTCCATACCATTGCGGCCAATCGTGATGATGTTGTAGCAATAATGCTTGAACCCATTCAAGGTGAAGGTGGTATTTTTGCTGCTGAAGAAGCTTATTTACAAGCTATCGAAAAACTTTGCAAAGAGAAAGATTGGTTATTAATTCTTGATGAAATTCAGACAGGCAATGCGAGAACAGGAAAATATTTTGCTTTTCAACATAGCTCGATACAACCCGATATAGTAACAACGGCTAAAGGCCTAGCCAATGGAGTTCCGATTGGTGCCTGTCTTATGAGAGGCAAAGCCTGCGATCTCTTTAAACCTGGCAATCATGGTTCAACCTTTGGTGGCAACCCCTTAGCAACAGCTACCGCCCTCACTGTACTCAATGTTATTGAAAAAGATAAGATTTGCGAACTAGTACAGAAAAACGCAGCCTTTTTAAAGGATTTATTAAGAAAAGAATTAGGCGACCATAAGGCTGTTAAAGCGATTCGTGGCAAAGGTTATATGTTAGGTATTGAATTAGATAGATCTGCAAATGATGCCCGTTTAATAGGTTTAAATAACGGACTGCTCTTTAATGTCACCGCTGACTCAGTGATTCGCTTATTACCACCATTAATTATTACTGAAGACGAAATAAAAGAATTAGTATCTCGCCTGAGTAAAACGATTAATGAATTTACTGAAAAATAATCTTTATGCTAACTTAATTAAAACTTAAGTTAGCATAACTTTAATGAGATCCAGATGAAAAAAATCATTTTTGCTATTTTAATAAGCTTTATTGCTACTAATCTCAGCTTTGCAAAAGAAATTAATGGCTTAGCTAAACAGGCTCATTTTCTAGCACAAAACTTAATAAGTTTAAGTCAAGCTCAAACTGACACGACCTGTACTTATGAATTAGTTCTAGCGAGCGGGATGGCAGAAAATGCAGGAAGAGAAATATCCAACAAAGAATTTAGAAAAGCGGTTAAGGCTCTGCATAATTCACTTAAATCCGTCAATTATACAATTAGCTTAGACTGTGAGAAAAAAGAAGAAATAAATATAGAAAAAATGAATTTAGTTTCGCTAATGTATGAAATTGCAAGCTAAATCAAATACATAGCCAATATCCATTTAAATAATTAAAACACCACAAGGATAAGTTTTTGTATTTTCACACAGAAAAAAAACAAGCTATTTCTTTAATAACAAAAAAATATAAGAATAAGTATTATCTTTTTATATCTCTTTTATTAGCCTACTTTTTATTAAAATTGACGAGTATTTTCTCAGCTGATTTATTAGTTGAAGAAGCTTATTATTGGAATTATGCAAAACATCTTGATCTAGGTTATCTTGACCATCCACCAATGGTCGCTTTTTTAATTGATATTTCCTGCCATTTATTTGGAGAAAGCGAATTTGCTATACGTTTTCCAGCACTTTTTTGTTGGTTTATTACTCTTTTCTTTAGTTTTAAACTAACTGAATTAATAAAAAAAGGTGCAGGGGTTTATGCCGTATTTTTCGGCTCTATCCTACCCTTTCTTTTCATTCAATCAATAGTCATTACCCCCGATGATCCACTTTTAGCCTGTTGGTCGGCTTCTTTATACTATCTTTATCGTTTAGTTATTTTAGATGAATCTTCTAATTGGTTAAAAGCAGGTATTGCCTTAGGTTTGGGGTTACTCTCTAAATACAGCATTGTGCTATTAGCTCCATCCATGCTTATTTTTATATTAGTTACCCCGGGCGCTAAAAAATGGTTAATTCGCAAAGAATTATACCTAGCAACCTTAGTTAGTTTTCTTTTTTTTACTCCGGTTTTATATTGGAATGCAACTCATGAGTGGGTCTCTTTTATTTTTCAAAGTACCAGACGCTTTAAAGAAAATGGGATTTTTAGTTTTCATCAATTTATTGGCCTCTTAATTCTTTTTCTTACACCGCTTGGATTCTGGGGATTAATAACGCTTTGTCGTTTTAAAAATAGATTTGGCTTATCAATAGCAACCCAATCTTTTTTAAGAGTTTTTACTCTAGTCCCCCTCATTTTTTTTGGTTATTTTAGTTTAACTCACGAAATTAAATTTAATTGGATAGGCCCATCGCTTTTAACACTCATTCCCTGGTTATCTTTAGACATAAAATTGAATTCCACAAAAATAAAAAAATACTGGTTACTTACAGCCATCATACTTTTCTTAAGTTATAGCTTTATCCTAACCAATATTATTCTCGGAAAACCGGAAAGGTTAAATCAAATTTTATTTAAAAAATTCATTTCCTGGCATCAACTAACCATTGATTTATATCAAAAAGCAGCAGAAATAGAAAAGCAAACCGGGCGAGAACCTATTTTTATGCCTCTTGATCTTTATAATCTTAGCAGCGAGCTGGCTTATTATCAGAATAAGGCATTTCGACAAGATAAAATAAATCATATTTATCCTATCGTTGGCCGGCATCTCTTAGCAGGTCGAAGCCTCATGTATAAATACTGGTCGCCAACTACTTTAAAAAATAAAACGATTATTATTTTAGTTTCAAAAAATCCCAATGATTTTATACAGAATAAATTTTTAGCCAAATCGAAACCAAATTTACTCTGGACATATAGTCAAGGGAGTCAAACAAAAATAAGACCATATTATTATCAAGTAGTGGAAGTTCTGTAATATCTTTTCAGGCAAGCTCTTCTTTTTCTATTTTTTCATGCCATATAAAGTTGGTATACGCATAATAATTAACAAAAGAACCCAAAACGACCCCCAAAAGCACAAATAAATTTTCTTTAAAAAATCCTCTGCCCAATAAATGAGCTAACTGAAACAATAATTGGCTTTGCAAAACGATCATAAAACTAGAATAAATTAAAAACAAAGTCGCTTTTTTTAATTTTTTTGAAAGAGTAGTAAATATAATTTTTTTAAAAGTGAACCGTTCATTCAATAAAAAATTATTAATAATTGCAATTAAAATCGCAAACTGTGCTGACATTTTTAACGGTAAATAACAACGTAACACATTATAGGAAATAAATTGTAAAAGCATTCCTGAAAAACCAACCGCAGACATTTTTAAGTAATTCCGCAAAGTTGAAAATCGTAGCGTCGTAAGAACCCATAAGCTTTCAAGAATAGAATTTTTAGGCAATTTACTTTCGCCTTTTTTTCTATCAATAAAGTGAATAGGGTACTCATAAATTCGCGCCCTATTAATATGTAATAGCCAAAAAAGCTCTAATTTATAGGCGTAATTAGTTGAAATAAATTGTTTTGGTAAGATCTTTCTTAATAAGGAATGATGTGTCAACCTAAAACCGCTAGTCCAATCTTTATATTTTGGCGCAAGCAAAAGCCGAGACAAATAGTTACCTAAAATAGACATAAGTTTCCTATGTAAACCCCAATTGTGGGGAATACTTCCGCCTTTAACATAGCGACTTCCAACGACCACATGATAATCAGTCATTTTTTCTAACATTTTAGGAAGATAGGATGGTTGATGAGAAAGGTCTGCATCAAATTCAATAATGATATCTGCCTCTAACTCATCCAAAGCATAGCGCATTGCTTGTAAATAAGCAGAGCCTAAGCCAGTTTTGCAATTTTCTGTTTTTAAAAGAAGATTAGTATAAGTTGCCTGTAAATCCCTTACAATTTGTTGAGTATTATCTGTAGATGCGCTATCAAAAACTAAAATTTTAATATCGAATGTATTGAGGTTATTTATAACCTCAAATGTTTCTTTTAGAGTTGCCGCAATTCCGCTTGCCTCATTGTATGTTGGAATTATAATAACAACGATATTTTTTTTAACCAACTCGATATCCATGTTAATTCATTTTCCTCAACTGCCATACCTTATCTTTTAATAAGATATGCTTTACTTAAAAAAACAAGAAAGGTGATTAGACTAAAATATGTTGTAAAAAGATAATTTATCAAACTTTAATCATTTGTAATTACCTGCATCAAAACGATAGACTACTTCTAGATTAGCCATTTGTGCCTGCAAGGTTTTACCCCAATTGCTTTTGTTAGTTGTTCCCATATAGCGATAAACTGTGTTAATTGCCCAATTTTCAGAAAAATTATAAGTTAAACCTGCAGTGCCTTGATAAGCAAAGGAGTTTTGGTTTGCATTATAATGAGGCTTATCAAAACGGCTTGTGCTATTCAATGTGGCATGCATAAAGGAATACCCTAAACCCACACCTAAAAAGGGAGTTAGTTCAGCAAAGGCATCTGTAAAATCATAATAAGCATTGGCCATAACAACATTGGCCTTAGTGCCGCCGTCGATTTCTCTTGCTTTTATGTGATTGACACTATATCTATCCGTATCAACATATAAATAATTGTATTGAAGTTCATAACGAAGGGGAGTTGTTTTGTACCCAAGGCTAGCGCCTACATTATAACCATAGCGATAATTTACATCAGATAATAAATAGCCATAATAATAGGTTTTTATATTGGAAGGCGCGTAAGTGTAACCACCAAAAGCACTGGCATACCAACCGTTTTCGGTAGTTGCAGTTGTTGAAGCTGTCACAGCACCACTCATTCCTGTGGCTAATAACATAATAGTCAATAATCTAAATTTCATAGCAGTCCTTTGTTATTTTCTTTATGTTATCGAATTACATTAGTTTTTCAAGCTTTATTAAGATTCCCCGCTCTCGATAAAAGTATATTTATAAAGCAAATAAATTGAGATAACACCGACTTGTTTGTTATGATTCACCGTTGCTCTATTATCTAACGAAAAACATGATTTCATTTTTAAAACGCGCCCAATTAAAAAAAGAATTTTTCTCATGCCCACCTAATCCTAACGATCTTTTTTATGCAGGGAATACACCGGTAAATTGCCAGGCTAATTCTTTTTCTATTCAATCTTTATCTACGCTAAATCAACTATTAGAGCAGAAAATAGAAACTGTTTTTCGATTTTTAGTCGATACTGAGGGTAAATTGTGGTTTGCTTTTGAAACTCGCCCTAATAACAATGCCCCCAAACATTTTCAAATGACTGGTGACCCCATAGAAATGGCAAGCTGCTTAACCGCAGGAAATCTAAAATTTAAAAATAAAAAAGGAACTCATTTAAAAAATATCAGCCACCGTAGTGGTGATTTTTATCCCTCATTTCTTTCATTGCGTTGGCTGCTGGCAATACTCTTAATTAACAAAGAGCTGTTACCCTTTAAATTGCCCAGGGTTATTATTGTAAAGGAGATCAGGGGAGAAAAAGTCTATAAGCATGTATGGCGTGTAAAAAGAGCGCAAAAATGGCTCGATAGTTTTCGCCACAATGAAAGGCTTATGAGTCAATTAGATCAAAGAGCGTTAAACAGTAAAACCGTTCATTATGAATCAATAAAATATCCTGCTGAAGCAACTAGCTGATAGATTTTTTTTATGCGACCAGAATACTATAGCCCCGACCTCATTACACTCAGGCTTAAAGTCCATCTTTGCGAACATCGTGAAGACGAGAGATCTTCGCAGCCTTGATAAAACGAAGCATAATCAAGGTTTAAACCAACTGCTCCTTGGGTTACGTTTCTCTTCACCAAGTCTACATTCAGTAAATTTTATTGACGCTGTCTAACCACTTCATAAAGACTGACACCCGTTGCAACCGATACATTCAAACTTTCTACACTACCAAGCATAGGTAAGGCGAAAAGATAATCACAGTTTTCGCGGGTAAGGCGTCGCAAACCAGCCCCTTCAGCACCCATAGCAATCGCAATGGAGATTTTACAATCCAGTTGATAAATAGAACCATCGGTTTCACCCGCAGCGCCATAGATCCATACCCCTTCCGCTTTAATTATTTCCATAGCACGAGCTAGATTAGTAACACGTACTAAAGGAATTGCTTCGGCAGCACCACAGGCAACTTTTGATACAACTGGCGTAATACCGACTGATTTATCTTTTGGTATCACTACAAAATCAACGCCCGTTGCATCAGCCGAGCGCAAACATGCCCCTAAGTTATGGGGATCCGTAACGCCATCTAAGATTAAAATAAGGCAAGGCTTTTTAGCCTGCTGAATTAAATCAACTAAATCGGCTTCACTATATTCTTTTAAGGCGCCGACCAAAGCAACAATACCCTGATGATTATATTCAGCAAAACGCTGATTCATTTTATCGGCATTCAAGCGTTCAATCACAATGCCTTGGGCTTTGGCAAGCTCTAGAACATCCTGCATCTTTTTATCTACTCTTTCTTGGTTAAGAAAGATTTTTTTAGTAGGCCTAAGGCCCGATTTAAGTAAAGAATTTACAGCATGAATACCGTATACATAAGAATCAGTCATTTAAATACCATTTTCTACAGGTTCAAAATCTATTTTACGTTCGTCTAAATCGACACGTGCCACTATCACCGTTATTTTATCGCCCAAATGATAAACTTGACCACCGCGCTCACCGACTAAACGATGTTTCATCGCATCAAAGCTGTAATAATCATTCTTAAGCGAGGTCACATGCACCAAGCCTTCTACATAAATATCATCTAATTCAACAAAAATACCAAAGCCTGTAACAGCCGAGATTGTACCCTTAAATACTTGGCCCAACTTCGATTGCATATATTCACATTTAAGCCAAGAAACAACATCTCTTGTTGCTTCATCTGCTCTTCTTTCAGTAGTAGAACAATGTTTACCCAGCTTTGCCATGTCTTCATTTGAATAATCAAGCTTAGGCTCTTCAGGATTATCGATTAAAGCGCCTATTGCTCGATGAATAAGCAAATCAGGATAACGGCGGATAGGAGAAGTGAAATGAGTATAAGCAGGGTAGGCCAAGCCAAAATGCCCCTCATTTACTTCGGTATACTGCGCTTGTTTTAATGAACGTAGCATAACTAGTTCGATTAGATGCTTTTCGGGGCGGCCTTCCAATTGACTTAAGACTTTTTGGAAATCTTTAGGGTGGGGCTTTTTGCCACCTTTAAGCTCTAGACCAAACTCACCTAAAAATTGGCGTAAAGCAATAATCTTATCGTCTTCAGGCAAAGCATGCACACGATATAAAGAAGCTATTTTTGACTTACCCAGAAAACGAGCAGTAGCAACGTTAGCCGCTAGCATGCATTCCTCAATCAATTTATGTGCTTCATTACGAATAACAGGAACTATTTGCTCTATTTTTCGCTGCTCATCAAATTCAATTTTAGTTTCAGTCGTTTCAAAATCCATCGCCCCACGGATTTTTCTTGCCTTTAACAAGGTTAGATAAAGTGAGTTTAGATCGCTAATCATAGGCCAAAGTTTTTCATGCTCACTATCCGTTTTACCCTCTTCTAGCCATTTGGCCACTTTGGTATAAGTTAACCTAGCTTGGGAATGGAAAACAGCTCGATAAAAGCGTGAGCGATTGATTTTGCCATCCTCAGAAATCGCCATTTCGGCAACCATACACAATCTATCGACATGAGGATTTAGAGAACAAATTCCATTAGATAAAGCCTCTGGTAGCATTGGCACAACCTGACCAGGAAAATAAACTGAGTTGCCTCTAATGGCAGCCTCTTTATCTAAGGCTGAATCCTTTTTAACATAATAGGATACATCGGCAATTGCGACATAAAGCTGATAACCGCCTTTTGGTTTTTTATAGCAATAAACTGCATCATCAAAATCTTTAGCATCTTCACC
>JAIUOG010000149.1 GCA_020161725.1 Pseudomonadota bacterium | reverse complement strand
AAAACAGATTCTCAAGGACGTGCTTGTAGTGGAACTGGCCTTGCCTGTAGTTGAGTTAAATTAATTTATTAGAGTTCATTGTGTTGAAAAAAATAGTTTATATCTTAATTGTTCAGTTATTAGCTACCACTTCATTTGCTGAAGTATCTAACAATAGTAGATTTAGCCGTCATTTCTATATTGGCGGCTTAGGTGGTTATGGTTCTACTACTTGGGAAGGATTAGTTCCTAGCTTAGAAAAACAAAATTCTGCAATTGGAATATCTACGCCTATAAGAGTTGAAGAAGGTGGTGGAGTATATGGTTTCTTAGCGGGTTATGAATTTAGTCCTTATTTTGCAATTGAGGGTAACTATTTCAAATATCCTGATGCTAAGATCCATTTTGAAGATATTAGCCTTTTTAGTTTTAATAATGATGGTAAAACTCATTTCAGTACCAGAACTAATGCCTATTCTTTAATGGGTAAGATTATGTTGGTTATTCCCAAAACATATTTAAGAGCTTTTTCAAGTTTTGGTATTGCTGATGTACATCGAAAGGATCTTCTTAACGATCATTGGCGTCTAAGCCCTACCTTTGGTGCAGGCATTAATTATCATATTACTGATAGAATTATGGCTGAACTTGGTGGTAATTATATTGCTGGTTACGGTGAATCAGAACTTAATCCTACCGAGGTTTATTTCCCTTTTCTTTATTCTGTTACCTTTCGTTTAGCCTATTACTTCTAGTGTAGGCTTCTATATTTATTAATATTTTCATCTTTTTAAGTGAAAACTTTCTATTTAAGGTCTATGCTCAATAAAAGGGCTAATTGATTTAGATTTTTTATCTTGGAAGATTAATTAAAAAAGTGGGACCCATATAGCCATGCAAAATAGCAAATTCTATGGTTTTGGATATCTAATCTATCGTTTACGTTGGCCAATAATTGTTCTTTGGTTTATTTTGTTATTATCAACAATTCCTTTCTTACCTAATATCATCAAGCCTTTTACATCGACAGGTTTCATTGATGAAAACTCTGAAAGTGCCAAAATGACTGAATTCCTTAATAAGGAATTTAAATATGACAGCCAAAATAAATTTCCTATTCTTTATACGTCAAAAAATTTGGATGCTAATAAGCCACTTTTTAATAAAAAGATTAAAAGGTCGCTCGAAGCTTTGAAAGATTTCCCAATTAAACATGAGATTATTTATCCTAGTGAAAATAAAAATCAAATTTCTAAGGATAAGCATACTGCCTATGCCGTAGTGATACTTAAAACACAGGAAAAAATAAACGATGATAAATTAAATGAATTTAAATCACTCATAAAAAAACCGACTAATATGGAAATGCATATTGGTGGAGAACCCATTTTTGTTGACGAAGTTAATAAACAAACGCAAGAAGATCTTTATAAGGCAGATTTTATAGCAACCCCAGTATCTATTATTGTTTTGTTGCTTGTTTTTGGTTCATTTACCGCAGCGATTATCCCTATTCTTTTGGGAGGTGGCGCTGCTTTACTTATTCTTACAACCCTTTATGCATTGGGGCACTTATTTAGTCTTTCCATTTTTACTTTGAATATTGCCTTACTTTTAGGTCTTTGTTTAACTCTTGATTACTCACTTTTTGTGATTAGTCGTTTTAGAAATGAGCTCTTAGAAAATGAATCGCCTGAAAAAGCAATTGCAATTACACAAGCAACAGCTGGCAAGGCCGTTTTTTTTAGTGGATTAGCGGTTTTTGCAAGCTTAAGTGCAATGTTAATTTTTCCTGTTAATATTTTATTTTCAGTCGCAGTAGGGGGCTTATCTGCTGTCTTCATCGCTGTTTTTACTGCGATTGTCTTTTTACCTGCGATTTTATCGGTCTTAAAATCCAATATAAATCGTTTTCCCATTCGGATTATGAAAAAAAGAGAGAACAAATCAACCTTTTGGCATTGGTTAGCTGAAAAAGTAGTTAAAAGACCTGTGATGTATTTTGTGTTTATATTAGGCCTATTGATATTATTGGGCTTACCTTTTTATTCAGCGGAGTTTGGCGTTTCTGATTACCGTATTTTTCCCGAAAAATCAGAAAATAGACGCTTTTTTGATATCTATTCAGAAAAATTTAACGAAAATGAGCTCAATCCTATTCAAGTGGTAGTTCAAACCAAAGATTCTTCAAAAATTTTATCGCGCACAAATCTTTCACATGTTTACGATTTAGCAAGAGAAATTAAAAAGAATCCTTCTGTTGCCAAGGTCAAAAGTATTGTCACCGCTGATGCAAATTTAAATAAAAATAGCTATTACAATTTGTATAATATGAATAAAAAATACATGAATGAATCTATTAAAAAGTCTTTAGCAACGACTACAGGAAATTCGTTTACTGTTATTAATGTAGTTAGTAAATATGATTCAGAGTCAGAGCAAACTCAAAAACTAATTGAAGATATAGAAAAATTAAAATTGCCTCATAATATTAAAATTGATCTCACAGGAACCCCGGTTAGCAACAAAGAGGTATTAGAAAGTATTTCTAAAAAACTTCCCTGGGCTCTTCTTTGGATCTTGGTTTCAACCTATCTTATCTTATTAGTTTTATTACGCTCACTTTTCTTGCCGTTCAAAGCAATTATTATGACTATATTGAGCTTAAGTGCTTGTTATGGCGCCTTAGTGCTAGTCTTCCAGGATGGTTATCTACATCAACTCTTGAATTTTGAACCACAGGGCATGCTTGATATTAGTTTGCTGGTAATTATTTTCTGTGCTCTATTCGGCTTCTCAATGGATTATGAAGTCTTTTTATTGAGTCGTATTAAAGAGTCTTATGAGATATATAAGGATAATAAAAAGAGTATTATTTTCGGTATAGAGCATAGTAGTAAAATTATAACGAATGCAGCTCTCATTGTAATTTGTATTTGCTTTTCCTTTTTAGTCGCTCAAGTTTTGATGGTCAAGGCCTTTGGACTTGGTATAGCAGTAGCTATTTTTGTCGATGCCTTTTTAATTAGAACACTTTTAGTACCTTCGACAATGACTTTAACCAAGTCATGGAATTGGTATTTACCTAAATGGTTAGATAGAATATTGCCCCATTTATAAAAGAGGCTCTTAAGCCTCTTCTTTTTTGCAGCTTTCTGGATTCCCACCTTCATTACAAAAATAACTATGATGTTCTTTACAAAATTGTTTGCTTTGGCGCATACAAGGAGGATGTTCTGTACTATGAAAAATAACAGCAAGGCATGAGGCTTGATTTGTATAAATTAAGTCCTCATCGCAATCTTTAGTTTCAGCAAGTGGTGTGCAAATTAACGAAGAAAAATCTAAGCAATAAGGTTTATTTGCATTTTGGGGATGAGATGGTATGCAAAGACAGTGTTCATAAATTTCAGGATAGCATCCATCTTCATCTGGACCGCAAAGAAAATAATCTAAATTTGCGAAAGCAAGATTAGGTACTATAGTTAAAAATATAAGTTCAAAAATTTTTAAAAAGCGACACATAAAACCCAAGTTAATTAAAAAATGATCTTTTATCATTTTTTGACTCAAATTTAAAGCTAGTGTGCAAATAAAAAATACTGTGAATATAAAAAGAAAAGTTTGTTAACTCATTGATTTCTCTGATCAATGTGCTAATCTTGCCGACCGATTTTGTTTGGATGAAAGGGATATTATGGAATTAGCTTTTGGTAGGTACGATATCAGGAAATTTAATATTTGGGGTGCCATAATAGAGAATCCAGATTTACTTAATCAAACTGATAAGTATGGGTGTAGCCTTATTTATTATTGGTACGAAGTTGAACCTGTTATGGCTAAAAAACTACTTGAAATGATTCGGGATGAAAAACCGGATTTTATATTCAACTTTAATATAATACCTATAGATAACTGTCCTTATAGTTCAATTACTTTTTTTCATTTAATTGCAATTAGACAGGATTTTGATTTTTTTTCTTCATTTATTTTAGATAATATGCAAATAATCTCTCTCTTAAATTCAAGAATAGGAAGGCCTGATCATCCCTATTTTGGTTATACTTTAGCTGATTTATTTACTAAAAATGAGGCTTCTTTGCAAGGATGGGATATTGCTTTACCCCAAACGGATATGGGGCTCATTTTACTTAATAATTTATTAAAAAAAGCTATGGCTGAAAATGCTGATTTTACTTTAGTGTCAAGTCTAAAAAAAATTGAGTTAGATAGATTAATTCAATTACAGTTAGGGGCGTTACTTTCTATATATGCCGAAAAAAATCCCCCAACTTTTCATCAAAACACATATCATCTCGAAGATGCTGTCCCAAGCACATCATCAGGTTTAAGTCAATTCGGTACTTTTGCACTAACTCATACTACTAAAGCTAAGGGCACAAATGTTATGATAGACAACTTTAATGATAAAGAGAATGCTTTAAATGGAAGTAATACAACAACAAATTTTAATGGAAGATGAAATAATTATAAGATTGCCCAAGATAGATGAATTTCAATCTTGGGCTAAACTTTACCAAGTTTATATCGATTTTCATAGAACCACCCTTAATGATAATGAATTACAAAGAATATGGTTCTGGATTCAAGACCCATCTTCTTTGTTAAACTGTTATTTTGCTGAGATAGACAATCAAATTGTTGGTTTAGCCCACTTTCGTCAATTTATAAGGCCTATTTCAGCGAACTATGCTGTTTATCTTGATGATCTTGTTGTTAGTCCTGAATTCCGTAGGCGAAGAGTTGCTTTTCAATTGATTGAAGCTATTAAGACCTATGCAAGAGAAAGAAATATTGAAATCACGCCTTTGGTGCAGGGCCTTGGACATGCGACCTTTATTTTAAAACATGATGAATACAAAGCAGTACGTGAACTGCCATGGAATCACTGGGCTTTTTGCCCAATGGATGAAGGCACTTACAAAGTGCTGTTTGATTTATACAGCGATGCCATTAAAGCAACACCCGGCTCCAAATATTTACACATTGGTGGCGATGAAATTGGCAACATCGGTTTATGCCCCCGCT
>JAIUOG010000148.1 GCA_020161725.1 Pseudomonadota bacterium | reverse complement strand
GACCATGTGTTATATGCTTTATCTCACTCTGATACTAAAATTGCGGATGCCTTAAAATTCCCTGAGTTTATTTCTGATGCCTTACCAAAAGCGATTCAACAAGCGGACTTAGCTACATTGAAAAGATTATCTAACCGTTATCCTGAAGAATTTAAAAGTACTATCTCAATTGAGCATTTTACAATGGCTATTGAAGCCAATAGCATTGAAATTTACCAATATCTTTTAGAGGAAGCAGCGCCTGAGGTAGTCATTGCGCTACGTGGTCCCTTTATCCTGCATGCTCCTAAGGCTATTGAGAAAGGTAATTTAGATATTTTGAAACTTCTGATAGATAATTTTGAGTGTCAGCAAGGATCTGTAAATGCTGAATTTTTTATAAAACTAGCTCATGAAAACCAGCAATGGGATATTTTAAATTATCTAATAAATAAATACCCTGATGCGACAAAAGAACTAGATTCTTTTTTTAAACCTATTCTAGAAAGCTTAACAGCCCATATTGATGAATTAACAATTAACCCTGAGCCTACTAAAAACATTGAATTAATTACATTAGTTAAAGATTTGATTAAAGATAATAAAATCTCCAGTGCCCAGCTTTTTGTCTTGGCTAGGGAAACAGCACTTTTCCTTAAAGAGGAAACTACAGATCAGTATTTTTCCACATTTTTTATCCAATGGTCATACCAAAATTCTCAATGGCCCCTTTTAAATAGCTTAGTAAACCAATACCCAAATCTAGATAGCTCTTTTGAAATGCGTCTAGTATCAGCAATGGGTCAGCTTAATCAATTAAAAATTGATAATGAGCAAATTAATGAGAAAAAAATGGAATTAATTGCTTATGTTAAGCTTCTTGAAAACGACGAAAAAATATCTAAAGCTCAACTAGTTACTATTGTAAACGCAACCCATAGTTTACTTAAGAAAGATGGTTTTATTACGGCTGAGGAATATAAAGCTTTAGCTAAAAATATAGAAGGACATTCTAATCCTCTAATGCGAGCGATAGGTGTTGCCATGATGGTTATTGGTGCTCTTGCTATGGTAGCTGGTACCATAATTGCTGCAACTGGAATTGGCATTATTCCTGGTAGCACTGTTGCTGCCGCAGGCGGGGCTATTACTCTGACTGGTATTGGCCTTTTTTCTGGGAGCAGAGAAAGTGGTTTAGCGAAAAAGGTAACTGAGCTTAGTGAAATTACCGATAACAATACCGTTAGTTGTTAAGCACTGAAGATAAATCTCTCTCCCCTTGTGGGAGAGGGGTAATCTAAAAGGTCAATCTAATTTAGGTTAATTTCATTAAATGAAATTAGCTTTATTTTATTCCCCCTCTCCTGTCCTTCGGACATCCTCTCCCACAAGGGGAGAGGAATTGCTTGTTTCAATGTTAGTTAGGAATCCGGGTTACGGTCTTTCAGACCTGCACCCAGGCTACTTATTAAGGTTTAACAGTGAACAAATTACCGTCAATCCCGAGCCTTCCGAAAAATACTTAGATAATGCAACAAAAACACAAACTAAAATAGATTTTGATGGTCATTTTTGATATTCTGCGCCTATTTTTTGCCCAACAAAAAGAGTTTGCATGTACAAAAAACAGGTAGAAAAATTAGTTTCTTACTTAGAAAGCTATCTATCGATATCTAGCCAAGAAATTCAAAAAAAAGGCTATTTGGATGAAACTTATATTCAGGAAAAAATTAGAGAATTTAGAGCAAATCCAAAGCAAAATTTCGAAAGCTATTATAAGAATTGCAACCAAAATCCCCGCTCGCCTCAATCAATAAACAATATAATTGCACTAATTATTACTAATCTTGATTCACAATTGCACCAAAAAATTTTAATTCCAGAAAATGCTCTTTTGATCATTTCTACTATTTTGGGCAACCAAGATATTCTAATGAATTCTATCAATGATAATTCTGTACCTCTGGAATACCTCATTGAGATGGCGGCCCAGTATGGTTTGAAAAATATTTTCACACTTTTAGCCAAAGTAGAATCGTCTAAATTGGAGGAAAGTCTCAAAAATAATATAAAAAAGGCATTTTTAGAGAGAAGGCCTTATATTTTTAAATTCTATATCGAAAATGCACCTCAACAAACTCAAAAAGCAATCCAATCCTTACTTAATGATTATTATCAATCAGAACAAAATTTTGCTTGTCTTGCATGGATAGCTACAAGTTGTAATCATACAAATCATATAAGCAATTTAGGGCCACACAAATCCGAACGCCTCGTTGTTGGAATTATAAAATACATAGAATTAGCCTACAGAGAAAAAGAGCTTCATACTTTAAAACGCCTTGAAAATATTGTTCCAGAACCATTTAAAAAGGCAATGGAAATCCTATTTCAAAAAAATAAGGATAAAAACTTAGACTTTGTTCTATGGTTAGCTATTAATCTGGATAATATAGAAATACTTAAAAGAATTGACATATTTGAACTAAAAACCTTACTTAATACTAATATGAAGTCTGTTCTTTTCGATATTATGCTAACTGGTAAATCTAGCATATTAGACTATTTAGTCGCTATTGCTGGGGAGAAAATACAAAGCACCCTTTCTTGCCAAGAAGTTGAGGAGGCTATTTTTCATTCTAATTTACCTATCTTAGATTATTTAGTTAAACATTATTCGAATATCACAGAGGATGTGAATATTAAGCTCGAAAGCACATTAAACAATAACATAGAATCACTTAAATCATATTCTAACAACAAAGTTGAAAAACTAACTCAGTGTATTACAACCCTTCAAAGTGAAGGAAAGCTCTCTAATATTCAAATTCAAGCGATTATCAATGCAATAGGCTATTTCTTAAAAGACGAAATAACAGCTGACGATTTTTATGAAATTGCCCAATATGTCGAAAAGCATCTTAACCCAACATTGGGTATACTGATGATGACTCTGATTACAGATACTTTGCTAAAGATTCTTAAAGATAACAATAATACGCAAAATACAAATTTAGCTTATCTTGTTCGTATTTCAAATCTGCTGGATGATGTAAGCATACTAGAACAAATAAACCCTTATTCGTTAAAAAAATATATCAGTGAAAATATAGAATTTGTTTTAAGGGATACACTTAAACAGGGTCATATTGCCATCTTTCAAGTTATTGAAAAACTAGTTCCAGAAAAAACAAAAACAATGCTGGAAAAAGTGGTTGCTGAAACTGCCCACCCCTCCTACCAATGGCCTCTTCTAAATTATCTACGCAAGCAATATCCAGATATCTTTAAAAAACATGATAATGAATTCAGAGAAGCACTAAACTCAAAATTATTAGAGCTCAAAAATTACATAGTAGAGTCATCTAATGAACTTAATAACAAAAAAAATGAATTAGTTGAACGTATAGAAAGGCTTAATAAAACGGGTGGAGCACCTAAAGCTAACCTTTTAATCATTATTGATGCGACATACAGTTTATTGTCTAATTCCCCTGAAATAACACCGCAAAAATACGAGGAACTTGCTAAAGAAGTGGGAGATAATTCGAGTTATTTAATGAGAACTATCGGCATCATTATGATGGCTATTGGAACACTTACTATGCTAACGGGCTTGGTACTTGCTTCTACAGGAATAGGATTACCTGTTGCTGCCGGTATGAATGTAGTTGGATTTTCTCTTGGGCTTATAGGTTGTGGATTTTTTACAGAGAGTAAAAAGCGAGATTTATCTAAAAATATGATTGGGCTGGGTGAACAGGTAAGCTCTCAAAATAAAGCTAACCCTGCTGAAATGCTAGGTTTTGAAAAAACCATTTAAAAGCCTTGTGCAGTGAAACCTAACCAAGGAAAGTTGGATTAAACCTTGATTGCGCGACGCGCTGAATAAGGCTACGAAAGAATAATCTCGTCTTTGCGAGCCTTAGCGACGCAATCCAGTACGATGCCAATTATAAATCGGAACTAGATTGCTTCACGATGTTCGCAATGACTGTTTTTAATGTCAGCCTGGATTACGGATCGAAGAGCCTCCATCCTGGCTACATTTAATATTCGCTTTTTGAAGTTGTGGGTATATTTACTCAACATTTAAAACTTGCCATAAAGACCCAACTCTTCTAACATGAGAAAATAGTTAAATTACGGAAAATCTTCCATGACCGATAAATTATTTGGTAATCAATCAGTTATCATTAGCCTTGATGTAGATGCCTTTTTATTTCAAAGATTAAAACAAGTTACTGAAGCAAATTATTCTGTCGTTGAAATCAATTGTTGTGATGCTACTCTTCTAAAAAAAATCATGAATGACTTTCCGTCCTTAAAAGTGGGTGCTGGTAACATTATTAATACACAGCAATTAGAGGATTGCTACCAGGCAGGGGTTAATTTTGTGACCAGTCCAGGTTTTTTACCTGCGATTGCACAAACAGCAGCCATTTATTCTATCAATTATTTACCTGGAATTGCCACTACTTCGGAAGCAATGCAAGTATTGGCCTTAGGCTATCATCAGGCGAGACCTTATCCTGCTAATTTAGCCTTCTGTACTTTGTTGAATAAAAGCTTACCCATGCTTCGTTTGTTTCCTGCAGAAATTGAATGGGATGAAGCAGAGCTTTATTTGAATCTTCCTGCAGTTGCTGCTGTAAGTGTTCTTAACCCTGAATTAAAGCACCTTAGTACCGGTGTTTTTGCCTAAATCAATCAGTAGTAAAAAAGCACCTAAACAGATGGCCGTGTCAGCAATATTGAAAACCGGCCAATGGTGGTTTTCATAAAAAACATCAATAAAATCAACAACATGACCCAACATAGCTCTATCCAATAGATTTCCAACAGCTCCACCTAAAAGTAAACTTAGCGCAAAAGATTGTAACTTAGCATCAGAGGGCAACGAAATTAACCATCGAATTAAAACAATACTAATAACTAAGCTAAAGCAAGCGAAAAACCAATGGTGCCAATCACCTGCCCCACTTAAAAAACTAAAGGCAGCCCCCGTATTAAAAGCGAGCGTAAAATTAAGCATAGGCAATAAAGGCTTTGGTTGGTAGGGTACCAATGTAGTTGCAGCCCAA
>JAIUOG010000004.1 GCA_020161725.1 Pseudomonadota bacterium | reverse complement strand
ATTCTCGTATTAATAGGGTTTTTATTAGTCCTTATCAATGCTTTTTTCGTTGCTGCTGAATTTGGCATGGTACGTCTTAGACATACTCGTGTTGCCATGATTAAGGAAGAATACCCATGGAGGGGGGGCATTCTTGCCAAAGTACACCAAAAATTAGATGCTTATTTATCAGCTTGTCAATTAGGTATTACCTTAGCTTCCCTTGGCTTAGGTTGGGTAGGAGAACCTGCCTTTGCCAAACTTTTACAGCCCTTATTTGAATTACTGCAATTTAAACCAGCATTAGTCGAGTTTATTAGTTTTATCGCTGCTTTTTCCTTTATTTCCTTTTTACATATTGTTGTTGGCGAACTCATGCCAAAATCACTTGCCATTAGGCAGAGTGAATCTATTTCGCTGTGGACAGCCCCCTTTCTCTATTTCTTTTATTGGTTAATGTATCCCATTATTTGGCTATTAAATTCCTGTTCTAATATTTTACTTCGTTGGTTACATTTAGATGAAACGCACCCCGATGAACAATTTCATTCGAGTGAAGAAATTAAACTTATTTTACGTTCAAGCCAATTACACGGTGAACTTAGCCCCCAGGAAAGCCGCATTTTAGTGCAAACCTCAGAATTAGATGAGCTTTCTGTAAAAGATATCATGCGCTCCTATGACGATATGGTGATGCTGCCTCATCAAATTAAAAGTAATGAGTTAATCGAGATCTTAAATCGATATCGTTATAGCCGTTATCCTGTATATGAAAATAGCGTTGACAATGTCATCGGTTTATTACATGTTAAAGACTTACAGCCCTTACTTCATGAAACCCAGATTAATTCTTTACTGTCATTAAAAGAATTAATAAGACCCGTACCCAAAATATCGGCAAGAATGCCAGTACTTATTTTATTGCGTCAATTTCAAGAGGGAATGCCACATTTTGCACTTGTGACCTCCCATAGAGGCGATATCATTGGCTTTGTTACGTTAGATAATTTATTACATTTAGTACTTGGTGTAATTAAGGACGAATTTCACAAAACACAAGATGCCTGGGTCAGGCATGATGATGGCAGCCTTTCTATTAAAGGTGATTGCTCCTTAATTGCGCTTGAACGTATTTTAGGCCATGAGCTAACCTTTGATTTGGATGAGGAAGAAGAAGTCACCACTATTGCAGGCCTTATTTTGCAGAAATTAGGTTATGTACCCAAAGAAGGCGAAACTCTAATTTTTGATGATTTCACCGCGACTATTGAGCAAATGCAAGGTGTTCGTATTAGAGAGGTAAGAATCAAGCCACTGTAGCTGTTTTAAGGATAAAACCTATGGATTTGAATATTGCATTTACACTTTTTGTTATTTTAATTGCCTTTATTTTTGATTTTATAAATGGCTTTCATGATGCAGCCAACTCTATTGCCACCGTTGTGACAACAGGAACATTAACGCCAAGACAGGCTGTCGTCTGGGCTGCTTTTTTTAATATGATGGCATTTTTCTTTTTCAAACTGATGGTTGCTGACACCATTGGCCAGGGCCTAATTGATAGCTCACTTATTAATACTAAATTTATTTTCGCGGCTTTAACAGGTGCAATTTTTTGGAATTTAACAACTTGGTATTATGGGCTTCCATCAAGTTCATCTCATGCACTAATCGGTGGTCTGGCAGGTGCTGGCTTAGCAACGGGGGGATTTGCAGCTTTAAAATTAACAGGATTTATTAAAGTAGCAATTGGTATTTTTATCTCGCCTGTTATTGGCTGTCTAATTGGTTTGCTAGCCAATTTATTGTTAAAAGCTTGGCAGAAAAAGGCTAAAATTCGAGGTCATCGCTTTTTTCATGGCTTACAACTGCTAACCTCTGCTTTATTAAGCCTTACCCATGGAGGTAACGATGCACAAAAAACGATGGGTATCATTGCTATTTTGCTTTTTTCCTCTGGTTGGTTAGGAGAAAGTTTCTATATACCCTTTTGGGTAGTGTTATCCTGCTATTTTGTAATAAGCCTTGGCACTTTAGCAGGAGGCTTTCGCATTATTGATACCATGGGAAAGAAAATTACAGATCTGAATCCACGCAAAGGAGCTGCAGTAGAAGCAGGAGCGGCTATTATTATTTTCATTTCCACCGAATGCGGGATACCCGTTTCAACCACCCATACAGTAACAGGCGCTATTGCAGGTACTGGTTTATCAGAGGGTAAAAATAGAATTCAATGGCTTATTATTAAGCGTATTTTTTTAGCTTGGCTATTAACGATGCCTGCTGCCGGAATGGTCGCAGCAGCCATTATGTTAAGTATTTAATAGGCTATGATGCCGGCTATAAAACCAATAAAGCAACAATCCTAGACACATCCAAATTAAAAAACGTAACATAGTAAAATAGGGTAGTTGGATAATTAAGTAAAAACAACTTAGAACCCCTAAAACAGGAACCAAAGGCATAAGCGGCGTTTTAAAAGGGCGTTCTAGGTCAGGTTTGGTATAACGTAAAATAATGACACCAAGGCAAACCATCATAAAGGCAAATAAGGTTCCTATATTAACCAGTTCAGCTAAATCTTTTATTGGTAGAAAACCTGCTAAAAGCGAAATAATAATACCTGTGAAAAAAATAATACGTACTGGTGTTTTATGTTCTTTATTCACCTTAGCAAAATAAGCAGGTAATAATCCATCTCGTGACATCGCAAGAAAAACCCGACTTAAACCATAATAATGCACTAGCATAACCGTTGTTAAACCGGCAATTGCACCCACCCCTATTAAACCAGCTACTGTTTTATAACCTAAATTCAATAAAACATGGCTAATGGGAGAAGGATTATTCAAGGTCTTATAAGAAACCATCCCTGTTAAAAGACCCGCAACCACAATATAAATAACGGTACAAATTAAAAGAGAAGCGATGATTGCGAAAGCCAAACTAAATCGAGGGTTAATTGCTTCTTCTGCTGCTGTAGACACAGCATCAAACCCAATATAAGCAAAAAAAATGAGAGAAGCACCCGTCATAACCCCTTGCCAACCAAAGGGCATAAAAGGCGACCAATTCGCTTTATTAAACACAGGAATGGCAACAATAATGAATAGAAAAATGACCATAACCTTAATTAAAACCATCAAATTATTGACGCGTGCGCTTGATTTAACACCATAAATCAATAAAGACATAAGAAAGAAAATAATTAAAAAAGCAGATAGATTAAAATAACCGCCAGACGATGGAGGCATTAAATATTTTGGCATGTGGATATTTAAAGCCAATAAAAAATCATTAAAATAACCACTCCAACCGACCGATACAGCCGCTACAGAGATGCTATATTCTAATAAAAGATCCCAACCAACAATCCATGCTAAAAATTCACCGAAACCAGCATAAGTATAGTTATAAGCGCTACCGCAACCACCGATAGAAGAAACCAACTCAGCATAGGATAGGGCAGCGAAAACGCAGGCTAATCCTGCAACAATATAAGAGATAATGATAGCAGGGCCCGCCGTCGTTGCGGCAACGACGCCCGTTAAGACAAAGATACCAGCACCGATAATAGCGCCAATACCTAAAAGTGTAAGATCAAAGGCAGATAAACAAGGAGCTAACTCTTTGAAATTAAAATTTTCGTCTATTGGTTTTTTACGAAAAAAGTCCATGATAATATGCTCCTTTTGCTCTTAAATATAAATGCAAAAAATATACCGCTAGCCCGGTACATACCCAAACAACTTCAAAAAGCGAGTATTAAATGTAGCCTGGATGGTGGTTCGAAGAGCCATAATCCAGGAGAAGAAACCCGGATTTAGCAATGCTTCATCCAGGCTACATTTTAAATGGTTTTTTCCAAAACCTAGCATTTTGGAAAAATGGGTATAAATTAAAATTACCGACATATAAGAGTTTGCTAGCAGAATTCAGTATTTGAAGTACAAAATAAGATATCCTGCCAAAGTTGGAATACGTTGAGAATAAGATAGATGAAAAAACTCCTTTTGAGCCTGTTGCTTTTTAGTTCGATGTCTTTTGCAGATTCATCTAATTGTGGCAACTGGCTATCATGGCTGCAACCCATTTGCACAAGAGTCACTCAAATATGGACCGAAGGTAATAACGAGGCCTATTTTAGTGGCTATGCATGGCATAATCGTTTTACTTACTCTAAGGCAAAAATTAAGTCATATAATGAATTAGCTTGGGGTGGCGGTCTTGGTAAAGGGTTTTATGATGAAGATGGTGATTGGCATGGGCTTTATGTTCTTGCATTTTTAGATTCCCATAAAAAAGTTGAGCCATCCGTTGGCTATGCCTTTCAAAAGATAGCTCATATCTCTGATAATTTAAGGCTAGGCCTAGGCTATACCTTTATTGTGACTTCCCGCTCCGATATTTTAAATAATATTCCCTTTCCTGGGGTTTTGCCGTGGATTTCTTTAAACTATGAAAAAGTTACCTTAGGAGCAACCTATATTCCCGGTGCTAAAGGCGCCGGCAATGTATTATATATTTTAGGCAAATGGACTTTTGATCTATTGTAAATAGAAGAGGTGCAAGCGTATTTAAGTGAGATTTAAGCTCTGCAAGCACCTCATAAATATTAAATTTGTTTTGCGATTAATTCACCGTATTTTATTGGCGAACCGCTTTTAAGGTTAGCAAGCCATTCTATCTTTGCCTCAGCCCCAAATAAAAGAATCACAGTAGAGCCCAGCTTAAAATGCCCCATCTCTTCACCTTGAGCAATAAAGGCAGAATCCAGATTTGAGAAATCAAAATATTGTTTTTGCTTACTTCTTTTAATATCACCCTGCCAACGGGTATTAATAG
Source organism: Pseudomonadota bacterium (assembly GCA_020161725.1). Taxonomy (GTDB): domain Bacteria; phylum Pseudomonadota; class Gammaproteobacteria; order Legionellales; family Legionellaceae; genus Tatlockia. The sequence continues at coordinate 47,025 of JAIUOG010000004.1, read as the reverse complement.
CACCCACAATCGTAGCTCCCACTAAAACCATAGCCATAGGTCCTAATTTAGTATCAAACAAACAAACCAAACGTTCGTTTCGAGCAAATAAATTAGGAACTACTCTGGCTGTTGTTGGCTGCACTGAGAAGAGTTTACCTGGGACATATACCATTTCTTTTAAACTTGCATCTATCGGCATATGAATACGGTGATAATCTTTTGGTGATAAATAAAGTGTCGCAAAATGACCGTTGATAAAGGGTCTAATCATGCTTTCATCAACAGCTAATAATTGTGCCAAAGAATAATAACGCCCCTTCGCTTGTAAAATAAGATTTTCATTTATAGCCCCTATTTCACTGACTACACCATCAACAGGAGATACAACATCACCTTCAGCTATGGGGCGAACGTCTGATTTTAATTGGCGGATAAAAAAATCATTAAAACAATCATAATCTTTTGCTAAAAGTATGGCTTCAGCCATATTGACCTTATATTTTTTAATAAAACTTTCAATCAAGAAATTTTTAATTTTAGGATTTTTATTATTGGCAAAAAGGCCTGCTAAAAGAGTTAAAGCCTTTTTAGGCAATAAATACTGAGGAAAAGTTTTTAAATAATCAAAAGACATAGTTTTTCTAATAAAAAATTTGTGAGCCAATAATAACTCGTCTTATCAATTTTTGCCATTTAGGCTGTGTTTTAGCTAACAAAGGCATTAGTATTGGGAGCGTCTGAAAACTTTAATCTGGCTTCTGCATAAGTTTTAAGTGATTCTAATATAAAATTAGGAATAGGGTCTTGAATGCAAGCAAGAAGCTGCCTTTCTTCATCTGAAATAATCTCCTCTTCTTTTTCCCAAGTTCTTAATTTAATGTTTTCTAAAATTGCCTTAAATAAATGCGTATTAAATGAGGTGGTCTTAGTTCCTCCTTTTTTTAAAAGGTGAGCTAATAAATCTTGATTTAAATAATCTTCTGTTAACAGTGTCTCTATTTCTGGCCCTCTTTTTCTATTATTAAAGAAGCCAGGAGCATAAAGTGTTTTAGCCTCATTTATTATTGCCTTAAATGACTTTTTATCTAGTTTATTTATCCACTTATAACAAATATCATTAATTTGCTTAACCAGTTTTTTTCCATTTAAACTTTCATTATTGGCAACATAAACTCTTGCCCGCTCTAAATACGTTTTTTCATCAAATTTATTGTTATTAATCGCAATTAATAACGCTTTTAGCTGTTGATTTTTAGGATCATCCGTATCCATTGTGCACAGCATAGATAAAAATAAATTTTTAATCAGTAACGTGTTGAATGAATTAGGTTCACAACCACCTCTACAAATTATTTCAGCAAAGGAACTAACTGGTTTTTCATCTTCTAATTTCGCATAGACCGTAACCTCTTCTTTGCGCGTTTGTTTATAAAACCCGCACCAAGGCGCATACTGTTCAGCAATTGAGTTGAGTTTATCCTGGAACCATCTACTCTCTTTTTGCCCTAACCAAGAAAAAAGTGCATTGATATTAAACTCAACTGCCTCCAAAGTATTATGAACAACTGTAAATACCACTGAACGCATAAGTTCATCATCTTGCTTTGCTTTATATTTTTGAAAATCCAGGGCTTCGCAATTTTTTTCTAAACCCACAATTACGGCATCAAATCCATCTTCTTGCGCACCAAAAGCATTTGTTTTTTTTAATTCTTTTAACGCCCTTAAATCCTTGGTAAATTCAAATAAAAATTCCTCATTACTAACTTCGCTATCCTTAGCAAAATATTTATCAAATTGTATGTTTAACCTTGTCTGAAAAGGTATTAAATCTTCTTTATAGATAGACTTTTTTGAAAAAAAAGCAATTGACTTGGTAAAAAGATCTTGAGGCTGATTATCTATACGATTAATAATCTCATCAAATTCAACTAATAATTTTTTTATTCTTTTATAAAAAGAGTCGCGCCATATTTCCTGAAATTTTTTATCTAAACGCTCATCATTTGGTCTAGCTTCATCAGGCATATTATATACACTAGGTATAAACTCAATATTTGATGGAGTGTAACTCTCCTCCATTTTTTTGTTTTCAGCCCTTAATTCATTACATATTTTTTTAAATGCAGACGGTTTTTTACGCAAAAATTCATTAAAACTAGGAACTGATGCGCCATAATCATTTTGTTCACATCCCTCATAATTCACTATAGTTTGATATAAATGTGCATAATGATGTTCAAGAACAACCATAATATGATCGACAAAAGTCTTATAATTTGAATCAAATAATTCAGGGTATTCTTTAATAAGCGCAAGTCTGTTTGGCTCTGGTAGTGAATTTAAGTCATAAGGTAATTTATCAAAATACTGCTCTAACCTTGCTCTTAAAACAACAGGGTCGAAGCTAAGCAATAATTTAAAAAAAGCAGCAAACATCTGCTCATGGATAGTTGCTCCTTCTTTATCTTTAATATCAGGATTTGCGGCTAATTGACTAAATCTTTTTGCCGCATGGCAATAGCGATGTGAAAAACCAAGATAATAAACGGAATAGGGAATCGCCGGATGGTAAGTACTACCTGTGGGATTAGGAAAATTAGAAATGGTTTTTTCGGTAAATACGACTTGCGACACCCTGGATGCTTTTATCAACCTAGTAATAATATAAAAGGTCATATCTCTATCAATTACCCCTTTTTCACCCACGTTATCAGGATGCGCATCATCTTCAAGCCATGCGAGCAAAATAACTAGAAGCTCAATCCAATTATTATCCATAATAGACTGAAGGGAGGGGTTTGTTTCTTCATCGTCAGGTGCGTCTGTACTGCAGTTAGCTAAAGGCTTAAATCCTGGAATAGCAATTGAAAGAGTACCTATTAACTGATTATTATCATCAAAAACGAGTCGCTCTTCTGCTACTCTATCATTTAAAGTTAAGCGCATAGCAATGCTTAGAGCGACTGAATAATAGCCCAAAAATTCAGGATAAGACGTTGCCGGATCAATTGCTTTAAAAAAACCAAGCTGCTCTTTTCCAGATTGATCAATAAAAGTATAAGTTTTAATACTATGACTAGTTTTTACGGATGTAGATAATTTACGCTCTTTTAATTGAGAAAATTTGATTGACATGTAGGGTAAAAACATCGCAAATCCTTATACAACCCCGCTGTTTTCATATTAAGCAAAAAACCAGGTACAATTCAATACAGTATTTAAATTTGATGAGCAAAAAGATGCGTTTTAATATTATTGGAGCAGGGAGTCTAGGTAAAAATTTAGCCTTTACTTAACTAAATGAACGAAACAAAGAAGAGACCCAACGCTTTTTCCAAGAAGAAGAAAAATAATCATCTACCATGCAAAATTAGTTTTTTTCTCAAGTTTTGCTATAGTTAACTATTAGGGACGTAATACTTAAGGACAGAAAAAATGAGAAAGACTACGGAGCAAGAAACAAAAGATGCTATTGAAAAACAATATGCAAAAATGAAGCAAAATGCCAATGACATTTTAAACGAAGGCAAAGAAAAGCTCGCTGAAACGCAAGAAACTGTTAACAATTATACAGATGAGCTAGCTAAAAAAATTCAAACAAAACCACTTACCTCCGTACTAATAGCTGGCGGAATTGGTTTTATTCTTTCTGCTATCTTTAAAAAATAGATAACAATGAATTTTTTTGGGCATCTTGAAGGATATACAACGAACAGGCTCGCTCTAGTTAAGAATATCTATCAACTATTTAAACTGGAGGCTAAGCTTGCGGGTTTAAATTTTTTACCCCTTCTAGTTTGCTTAGGACTGTTTATTACTTTTCTTTTATCGACCTGGTTTGTTTTAATGGCTTTTTTAGGCTATTTAATTTTACCCTTATGCAAAAATAACCCTTTGATAGTTCTGCCTATTTTGTTTATAGTAAATCTTTCCTTAGTTGTTTTTATTGGCAGCAAAATGGCAACCTGCTTGTCACGCATGAGTTTTTCTAAAACTAGAGCTGTTTTATCTGAACATGAGCCTAATTTTGAGGAAGTCCATGAACAAACAAAAAGAACTACTGCAGTTGATAAACCAATTAGAAAAAGAAATCCTGCTAGAACGACAAAATCTAGAGAACCATAAGCATTATTTTAATGTTCTTGGTAAAAACTCTATGCTAATTTTGGCTTCCATTCTATTACCGGCCTTTCTTAAGGGTTGGCAAAAAGGCAAGGCAAAAACAGGCTTAAAAGGCCTAACGAAGTTTTTAGTTTTACAAAGCCTTACTCATCTTCGCCGCTAGTTTTATTGGCACAATTAGCTGTTCGGAACTTATGTCACCTAGATAAAGCATAGTGAAACCTGGGTTCAACCTTCGACGCCCAGGCTGCACTTATTTCCCCAACTAAACTTATTTATCAGGAAGGATTTTTAACTCATCAGCAAAACACTTGGTTTCACCTGACCAGGGCATAGTAACAGCGTCACAATGGTAACGTATCACAACATGTTTATTACTTTGCATGGCAAAATCAGCTTGTTTCACCAAGTCTGATTTAAATTGCCCTAAGGTAAAATGAAAGGCTCTACCGCTAGCACCACTGGCATTTTCAAGGCCACCTAAGATCATTTCGCCCTCATAAGTTCCCCAGAGCTTACCCTCTTTAGCCACCTTAACAATAATCCCTGATTTCTGGCCTGATTTCACACTCCAGCAGCCTGTTAACTGGCTCCCTAGCAAAAGGATTGCGGATATAAGAACAATTTTTTTCATGAAACTCGCCCTGTTCAGAATAAGTGCTTTTTAAATGATAGTTATTCTATTCTAAGAATGCCAAATTTCTAAGAATATTTATCAATAAATAAAATCAGGCATTTAAATACAGCTATATAAATAGATATATTTTAGAGCATTGTAAAGAAGATTAATTTAATCTAAGCGCTATACTTAATAATAAAGCCAAATAAGGATGTACCATGTTTTTAAAACATAACAGTTTAAAAGCTTTGGCCATTGCCTTTGGATTATTCCTTTCCACAAGCTTATATGCGCATGGTGGTTTTCATGGTGGCGGTGGCGTCTATCATGGCGGAGGCGGTTATGGTTACGGACATGGCCATTGGAGTCATGGTGGCTGGGGCTATAGTGGTTATGGCTGGGGTTGGGGTGGCTCAAACGTCATTATTAATGGAGGTTATTATCCACCTTATTATTACGGTTATGATGATGAACCTGATTGCCAGATAGTGCAGCATTGCTATCCTAATGGGGATTGCTTACAGGAATCTGTTTGTGATTAAGCCCTGGCAATTCATACGATACAAATAATTATAATTGTAGCCTGGATGCAGGCTTAAAGAGCCAAAACCTGGGTTTCGCTTCGCTGCACCCAGGCTGCATAGCACTAATTAGCTCTTAGTAATCTAATTGTTTCACGGGAAACCTTATTCCTTTACCGTTACCGTTAAAGCAGTTACATTTTGTAAACCGCGTGGCAGGCGATTTCCTCTTCTACCGCGCTCGCCCATATAATGTTCTAGATCTGCTTTTTTCAAAGTGAAATTGCGTTTGCCGGCATGAACAGTGAGTGAATCTTCAGCAAAAAGACCTTGTATATCAATGACATACTCTTCATGGCTTTGTGCTTTGGAAGAGGGAATACTTATTAATTTGTTACCCTTTCCTCTTGATAAAAGGGGTAATTCACAAGCTTTAAAAATAAGCAGACGCCCAACGTTAGAAACAACCGCAATCCATTGATTATCAATTTCTCTAAGCAGGCGAGGGGCTAAAATTTTTGCATTGGTAGGCAACTTAAGACAAGCCTTACCATTACGGTTTTTAACATAAAGCTCTTCTATCTTTGCAATAAAGCCATAACCCGCATCCGAGGTAATTAAAAGATTTTCTTCTGGCTGACCACCTATTAGCGCTTCAAAAGCAATACCATCAGCTGGATTTAATTTTCCTGTTAAGGGTTCTCCCTGACCTCTTGCAGAAGGCAATGCATGGCCGGGTAAATTATAGACCTTGCCCTCACCATCAAAAAACAATACTTGCTGGTTTGTTCTTGCATTAGTTTGAGCCCTAAACTCATCTCCCGCCTTATAGCTAAGTGTTGAGCCATCTAAATCATAACCTTTAGCAGCACGCACCCAGCCTTTCTGAGAAAGAACAACAGTAAGAGGTTCATTGGGTAGTAAATCTTCTTCTTTTAAAGCCTGTGAGCCTTCTCGTTCGACAAGAGGAGAAAGGCGCTTATCACCATATTTATCTCTATCAGCAATAATTTCGTTTTTGACTAAGACTCTTAATTTACCCTCATCAGCAAGAATCGCCTGCAAACTATCTCGCTCTTTAGATAACTCATCTAATTCGGCTCTTAATTTAAATTCCTCGAGCTTTGCTAAATGTCGCAATTTCATTTCGAGGATGGCTTCAGCTTGCTTATCGCTTAAATTAAAGCGCGCCATAAGACTTAATTTCGGATTTTCTTCTTCGCGGATAATTGCAATAACTTCATCAATATTGAGATAGGCAGTTATTAAGCCCTCTAATATATGAATACGCTCTAAAACCTTATCTAAACGATATTGCAGACGTCTTCTTACAGTTAATAGACGGAAGCTTAGCCATTCTTGTAATAGCGTTAATAAGCCTTTGACCTTAGGCTTGCCGTCTAAACCTATCATATTAAAATTAACTCGATAGCTTTTCTCTAAATCAGTGGTGGCAAAAAGATGTGACATTAACCCTTCAACATCCACACGATTGGAACGAGGAACAATCACTAAACGCGTAGGATGCTCATGATCCGATTCATCACGTAAATCCTCTATCATAGGCAATTTCTTTTGTTGCATCTGTAAGGCAATTTGCTCAATGATTTTGGCACCGGATACCTGGAAAGGTAAAGCGGTAATCACAATGTCTTGTTTTTCCTGCTTGAAAATAGCACGCATTTTAATAGAACCATTACCACTTTGATAAAGTTCTTTTATTGCCTTAGCAGGAGTAATAATTTCTGCAGCAGTAGGAAAATCAGGCCCTTTAATATGCTTACAAATTTGAGATAAATCAGCATCAGGTTTATCTAACAATTCGATGCAAGCATTGGCAACCTCGGTTAAATTATGCGGCAAAATGTCAGAAGACATCCCCACTGCAATCCCCATAGCTCCATTCAATAATACATTGGGCAAACGAGCGGGCAGCAGAGAGGGCTCTTCTAAGGTGCCATCAAAATTATCTGACCAATCAACCGTACCTTGTTGCAATTCAGATAAGAGAAGATCGGCATAAGAAGATAATCTTGCCTCGGTATAACGCATTGCCGCGAAAGATTTCGGATCATCTGCCGAACCCCAGTTACCCTGACCATCGACAAAGGGATAGCGATAAGAGAAAGGCTGAGCCATCAATACCATAGCTTCATAACAAGCGCTATCACCATGAGGGTGAAATTTACCTAAAACATCCCCCACTGTTCTTGCTGATTTTTTATGTTTGGCAGTCGACTTTAAGCCTAATTCGGACATCGCGTAAACAATACGTCTTTGCACAGGCTTTAAACCATCAGCGATATGAGGTAAAGCTCTATCCAAAATGACATACATTGAATAGTCTAGATAAGCTTTCTCTGTAAATTCAGTTAAGGGCTTTTTTTCCACAGCATCAATCATCATGGGATAAGAGGGGGTTTATTAATTTTAAACTATTTTAACATTATCGAGACTGACTATACAGCCAATCGAGCTAAAGAGGTCAAATTAGCGACTAAAAAAGAAATGCCGCTAGGACAAAAAACAGTGAAAGAACAAAAATTATGGCATACCTATCGATAAAAGTGCATAAAGAAGGTTTAAATTGGTAATAATTCCCATTTAACCAATTAGAAATTGCAAGACAGGCAGGAAAATAAAGCAGCACGATTATCTCAATAAAAATTCTCGCTTCCGTTATATTGCCAACAAAAATTAACAAAAGAAAATAAAAGAGGGAAATATAGCGAATTGGCCGGTATTGGGGTGGAATATAATCGCATAGGCAAAACCAGATTAAAGGTAAAAAGAGAAATGAAAAGCTGCATAAAAAGATATTCTCTTTCAAAAAAAGCCATTGCATATTCATTGCAAAATGACTTTGCTCTCCTTGTTGCATATTAAATTCAATAAAAGAACCATCATGATTAGGAAGACAATAAAAAATTAAATATCTTGTTAAGGCATAAAGAAAAATGGCAAAAAATAGCAACCTATAATTGCCTTTCATTTCTTTGTAATTAAGACAGGGAATTAATAAAATAAGTAAAAAACTACTTTCACGGTTTAAGGTTGCAAAAAATAAATTAATGAAAAAATAAAGCCATTTTTGTTTTAAGCATAAATAAAAACCCAGGGTCATGAAAAAGAAAGTTGCTGCATCATAAGGATGAAATACAGCAGCTTCCCCTCCCCAGCTATAGCGATAATTGATAACCAAGCAAAGTGGCAATAAAAGAATAAACAAGGCTGCCAATAATTGAGCTTGCTTTTTACTGTAAGCCATTTGCATTAATTTAACTAAGCAAAGATAAGTTAAACAAAAGAAAATAAGAGCAATCAGAAAAAATATATGATTGAGCTGAAGTGGGCTTAAATAAGTTATTAGCCTCGCAGTTAGGGGCACTAATACACGTTGGTTATAGGGTAAAGGAACCGAAAAATGAATTAAACCTTCAAAGGGAAGATTAGTGACCTGGGCTGTTAATTTAGTATAAAGATAGGTAAAAGAAAATAATAATATAAAAAGAGTCCCTCTTTTTTTATATTGAAAAATGTCCTTATTCATCAGCAACCTATAATGAGTTTTAAAAAAACCTAGCAATAGACGTTTTATCTAGCGTTTCAATATAGTAAACTTTTTTGTTTATTTGTTAAAATATTTAGTTTATTACTATGTCCGATCCCAAGCAGCATCGATTTTTTAAATACTCAAAAAACCAGTTTAATTGCCATGCACTTGCTAAATTTTCAGCCATTTGCACTATGCTCCTACTTAAGAATGACCAGCAATTACCTGATAAAGTAATTTTTCATCTCGCCCAAAAAATAGGTGCTAAAGTAGAAAAAACTTGCATTGAATTTACTAAAAAACCTTAATACTTAGTATTAATAAGGTAAATTTTATCCTTGGCTTCTGTTAAACCACGTTTTAGTAGATGACTAGGAATATTTTCAGCCTCTCCAGAGTATAAAGATCTTATTTCAAAATAGTCTGAAAATAATTTATCTATATCAGACTTTGATAGAGAGAAAGGAGGCCCCGGCATTTCTTCTTGATTAAAACTTGCCGTAATTAAAAGGATAGGCATACTAATATTTAATAAAGATTGTAAGTGCTGAACATAAGTCTGCCTTAATTGGGCAGGCAGGGCAATTAGGGCAGCTCTATCGTAAACTGCTTTTGCATTTTTTAAATAATTAGCTGTTAATTTAAAAAAATCACCTGCTAATAATTGAATACCCTCTGCCTCATAAGATTGAAAATCCTGAACTTTGCTAAGTCTAAAATCGATTCCATGTTCTATAAAAAAATCTTGGCAAGCTTTTTCACTTAATTCAACACCGATAATTCTGTATCCTTGCTCTCGCAGCCAAAGCATATCGATACTTTTCCCACATAGGGGCACAAAGAGGGTTGCTCCTTTTTCTAAATTAAGTGCATCTATAAATTGCTGTAAATATTTATTAGGTTTAGTTTGATTGAAGTTTATATCGTTTTGCTGCCATTTATTAAGCCAGAATTCTTGTTCCATATTTCTAACCTCCTTAATAGAGCTATCATTTTTGGCATTATAAATTTACTATTTTTCTATTGCACAAATAAAAAAACCCATTAAAAAATGGGTTTTTTAATCTATTAAATTTTTACTTCATGTTTTTTCGTGCTTTTTGAATGGCTCTGATTTGAGCTACAGCTCGTGCTAACTCGGCAGTCGCAACTGAATAATCAATTTCTCCACCTTTATTAGCAATAGCTTCTTCAGCTCTAGCCTTCGCGGCCAAAGCTTCTGCTTCGTCTAAATCATCTGCTCTTTCAACAACGTCAGCAAGGACAGTTACATAGCGAGGCTGCACTTCAAGCATGCCACCTGACACATAAAAAATTTCTTGCTTACCGCCAGGCAAGGTAATACGAATATCGCCTGGCTTTAAAAGAGTCAGTAGGGGCGCATGGCCAGGCACAACACCTATTTCGCCAAGCTCACCACTAGCCACAACCATCTCGACTGGGCCAGAAAAAATTTCTTGCTCAGCACTTACTATATCTAGATGTGTTGTTATTGCCATATTATCTACCTGCCTCATAGAGTTTTCGCTTTAGCAACCGCTTCCTCGATGCTACCAACCATATAAAAGGCTTGCTCAGGTAAATCATCATAGTCACCAGCAAGAATGCCTTGGAAACCTTTGATTGTATCTTTTAAAGAAACATACTTACCTGGAGAACCTGTAAATACTTCAGCAACGAAGAAAGGCTGAGATAAGAAACGCTGAATCTTACGAGCACGAGTTACTACACGCTTATCCTCTTCAGACAATTCATCCATACCTAGGATTGCAATAATATCTTTTAATTCTTTATAACGTTGTAAAGTTTGCTGAACACGTCTAGCAGTATCATAATGCTCTTGGCCAACAATTAATGGGTCTAACTGTCTAGAAGTTGAATCTAGAGGGTCTACAGCAGGGTAAATACCAAGTTCTGCGATTTGACGTGATAGTACAACTGTTGCATCTAAGTGAGCAAAAGTAGTAGCAGGTGATGGGTCAGTTAAGTCATCCGCAGGTACATAAACTGCTTGGATAGAAGTAATAGAACCCGTCTTAGTTGAGGTAATACGCTCTTGTAACATACCCATTTCTTCTGCAAGCGTTGGCTGATAACCTACCGCAGACGGCATACGACCAAGTAGAGCGGATACTTCGACCCCAGCTAAGGTATAACGGTAAATATTATCGATAAATAATAATACGTCACGGCCTTCATCACGGAACTTCTCAGCCATTGTAAGGCCAGTTAAAGCAACGCGTAAACGGTTCCCGGGCGGCTCATTCATCTGACCATAAACCAAGGATACTTTATCAAGTACATTTGAATCTTTCATTTCATGATAGAAGTCATTACCTTCACGAGTACGCTCACCCACACCAGCAAATACAGAGTAACCACTATGCTCATGTGCGATGTTACGAATTAACTCCATCATGTTTACGGTTTTGCCTACGCCAGCACCACCGAATAAACCAACCTTACCTCCTTTCGCAAAAGGACAGAGCAAGTCAATTACTTTAATACCTGTTTCTAGTAGCTCTTGGCTATTAGCTTGATCTTCGTAGTTAGGAGCTTTACGATGAATTTCCCAGTGCTCTTCAGCGCCAATTGGGCCTGCCTCATCTACTGGATTTCCTAATACATCCATAATACGGCCAAGTGTTTTTTCACCAACAGGAACTAAGATAGGACGACCGGTGTTTTGAACTTCAACACCACGCTTTAAACCATCAGTTGTACCCATAGCAATAGTACGAACAATACCATCGCCAAGCTGTTGTTGAACCTCAAAAACCAAACTACCATCTGTTAATTTTAAGGCATCATTAACTTTAGGAAGTTGGCCGCGTGGAAACTGAACGTCTACCACTGCGCCGATAACTTCAACTACAGTTCCGCCTGTTGCATTTACTGTATCTGCTGCACTCATCAATATACCCTCTTAAATAGCATCTGCACCACCGACAATTTCAGCCAACTCTTGGGTAATAGCTGCTTGTCGGGCTTTGTTATAAGCCAATTGAAATTCTTTGATTAAACCACCTGCATTATCAGTCGCACTTTTCATGGCTATCATCTTGGCTGCTTGTTCGCAGGCAATGTTTTCAACTACTGATTGATAGACCTGTTGCTCTATATAACGCTCAAGGAGAACATCTAAAAGCTCTTTTGCATCTGGCTCATAAATGTAATCCCAATGATGCCCCATCTCTTTACTATCCTCTTCAGCAAGAGGTAGAGGAAGAAGCTGTTTTACAGTTGGTTTCTGTGTCATTGTATTAACGAATTCATTATAAACCACATGTAAAGCATCAATTTCACCGTTATCAAAAGCATCTAGCATTGTTTTAACAATACCAAAAAGATCTTTGATGCTTGGCTTATCACCTAAATTATCGACACTCGCAATTGCTTGACCACCAACACGTTTAAAGAACGCCTGGCCTTTACGACCTACAACGCCAAGAGCAATCTCTTTACCTTCTTGTTGCCATTGTTTCATTACTTTGAGAGTTTCGCGTAGTAGGTTTGCATTCAATCCACCACAAAGACCTCTATCAGAAGTAACCACAATAATACCGACACGTTTTACTGGACGCTCTGACATAAAAGGATGTCTATATTCAGAGGTTGCGCGGGCAACATGCTTTACTACATTATAAATTTTTGTAGCATAAGGCTTAGATGCGCGCATTCTATCCTGCGTTTTTCGCATTTTACTTGCAGCGACCATTTCCATCGCTCTTGTAATTTTTTGCGTGTTTTTAATACTCGCAATTTTCGAACGAATTTCTTTTGCTCCAGCCATATCTCGCTTCGCCTATTATTAGCAGACAAGAAACGCTTGCCTGCATAATTAATTAAACTTAGAAGAAAAACAGTTGCTTACCAACTGCCGCTTCTCTTAAATTCTTCTACAGCAGCTTTGAGTTGGCCTTCTATTTCGTTATCATAGTTACCAGTCTCATTAATTTTGTGTAAAAGGTTTGCATAAGATGCGTGCATGTAATCATGTAAAGAGCGCTCAAAAGCACTAACTTCTGATACAGGAACATCATCTAAATAGCCTTTTTCTACTACAAAAAGAGAAATCGCCATTTCTGCTACTGAAAGTGGTGAGTATTGCTTTTGCTTCATTAGCTCAGTAATACGTTGACCACGCTCTAACTGCTTACGAGTCGCATCGTCCAAGTCAGAAGCAAACTGAGAGAACGCTTCTAATTCACGGAACTGCGCAAGTGCTAGACGAGTACCACCACCTAGTTTTTTCATAATTTTAGTTTGTGCAGCACCACCTACGCGTGATACAGATAGACCTGAGTTAATCGCAGGACGTACGCCTGAGTTAAATAAATCAACATCAAGGAAGATCTGACCATCAGTAATCGAAATTACGTTAGTTGGTACGAAAGCAGATACGTCACCGGCTTGAGTTTCAATAATGGGAAGAGCCGTTAAAGAACCAGTTTTCCCTGTTACTTTACCTTGAGTTAATTTCTCAACTTCAGCTGCGTTAATACGCGCTGCACGCTCTAATAGGCGTGAATGTAAATAGAAAATATCCCCAGGGTAAGCTTCACGCCCAGGAGGACGACGAAGTAACAATGAAATTTGACGATATGCCCATGCTTGTTTAGTTAAATCATCATAAACAATCAGCGCATCCTCACCTTGCTCCATGAAGTATTCACCCATAGAACAACCAGAATAAGGTGCAATAAATTGCATAGCCGCGGAATCTGCAGCCCCAGCAACAACAACGATTGTATGCTCAAGCGCACCGTTTTCTTCTAATTTTCTTACTATTGCTGCAACAGAAGATGCCTTCTGACCAATCGCAACGTAGATACATTTAACGCCAGTACCTTTTTGGTTGATAATTGCATCAAGCGCAATCGCAGTTTTACCAGTTTGGCGGTCACCAATAATTAACTCACGCTGACCACGGCCAACAGGAATCATTGCATCAACAGCTTTAAGACCTGTTTGAACTGGTTGATCAACTGATTGACGTGCAATTACACCAGGAGCTACTTTTTCAATTGGCGACATTCTTTCTGCGTCAATTGGCCCTTTGCCATCAATAGGGTTACCCAAGGCATCAACAACACGACCTAATAGGCCTCTGCCAACAGGTACCTCTAAAATACGACCGGTACATTTTACTTGTTGGCCCTCAGAAAGATTAGAATAGTCACCTAAAATTACTGCACCTACAGAATCACGCTCTAAGTTAAGAGCCAAACCATAAGTGCTATTTTCAAACTCTAACATTTCACCTTGCATCGCATCGGCGATGCCATGTATACGTACGATACCATCTTTAGAGCTTACAACGGTACCAACGTTTCTTGCTTCTGAAGCAACCTGAAATTTTTCTATTTTTTTCTTAAGTAATTCAGAAATTTCAGATGGGTTTAAAGCTACTTGTTCTGTCATGAAATCTATCCTCTATATTAGGCAGCCAACTCAGCATTTAGCTTCTGTAAACGGCCACGTAATGAACCATCGATGACTAAATCGCCAGCATGAATAACAGCACCACCGAGTAAATCCTCATCTATTTTGAGATTTAAATTGACTTGGCGCTTTAGTTTTTTACTAAGCTTGCTGATTAAAGCCTCTTGCTGAGCCTTATTAAGCTCTGAGTAACTTACCACGTCTACTTCCAAGGTTTTTTCTTGTTCAGCTCGGTGAATTTCAAAAAGAATCTGGATAGTTGGTAGGCTCATTAAGCGTTTGTTTTTAACTAATAAGGCTATAAAATTTTGAGCTGTTTCTTTCTCTGCAAAATTAGGCTTATCAAATAAAGCCATTAATAGCTCGATTTGTTGCTCTTTAGTTACAGAAGGATTAGAAATAAATTGTGCTAATTTTTTATCTGAAATTGCCATAGAAAGATTATGTAAAATCTCAGACCAAACAGACAATTTATTTGCATCTAGAGCATGCTCAAAGATTGCTTTTGCATAGGGTCTAGCTATTGTTGTGCTATCTGCCATATCAAATCTCTTCAATCAATTTATCAAGCAAGTGGCTGTTTGCTTTGGCATCAATTTCTTTTTCAAGTATCTTCTCTGCGCCAGCTACAGCAAGTGTTGCTACCTGCTTACGTAAGCCATCTTTTGCACGATTTACTTCTTGCAGAAGTTGCTCTTCAGCGATTTTTGCTTGCTTTTGTGCTTCTTTTTTCGCATCGTCTTTCGCTTCTTCAACGAGTTGAGTTGCACGGCGATTAGCTTTTTCTATAATTTCGGATGCTTGGGCTTTTGCATGCTTCAATTCATCTTTAGCACGATGTTGCGCAAGCTCTAGCTCTTTACGTCCACGTTCTGCGGATGCAAGGCCATCAGCTATTTTTGCTTGGCGTTCTTCCAATGCTTTGGTTAATGGAGGCCAAACAAATTTCATGGTAAACCAAACAAAGGCTGCGAAAACCAGCATTTGTACGACCAATGTCAAATTAATATCCAAGGTTAGTCTCCCCTAAAGTTAGAAAGGGCGCAAAGCGCCCACTTAAACTATGCTAAATTAGAAATAAAGGGATTAGCAAAGATGAAGAATAACGCTAGACCTACACCGATCATCGCAACAGCATCAAGAAGTCCTGCAACGATAAACATTTTTACTTGTAACATAGGAACCATTTCAGGTTGTCTTGCAGAACCTTCAAGAAACTTTCCGCCTAAAAGACCGAAACCGATAGCAGTACCTAAAGCGCCTAAGCCGATAAGTAAAGCAACTGCGATAACAGTCATACTTTGAACCTGAGCAATTAAATTTGCAGCTTGCATATAAATCCCCTTAATGGACAATGTTTAAATTAAAAAAAGGTTAGTGATCTTCATGGGCTAAACTGAGATAAACGATAGTTAACACCATGAAAATAAAGGCTTGCAGAGTAATAACCAAAATATGGAATATCGACCAAGCTAGAGCCAATACAAACTGGGCGATACCTAAGGTAGCAGCACCAGCAATAGAATAAGCGCTCGCACTAAGTGTGAGTAACGCCAATAAGATGAAAATCAATTCACCTGCATATAAGTTTCCAAATAAACGTAGTGCAAGTGAAATTGGCTTTGCAACCAAACCAACCAATTCAAGTAATAAGTTGAATGGAATAAAGGCTACATGATTAAAAGGCTTCAGAGTTAATTCTTTAACAAAGCCCTTTATTCCCTTAATTTTGATGCTGTACATCAAAATTAGCAAAAATACGGATATAGAAAGCGCAAAAGTTAAGTTTAGATCATTAGTTGGAACTACTTTTAGATAATGTAAGCCTGCTGATTTTGCAGCTAAAGGTAGAATATCAACTGGCACGATATCCAGGAAGTTCATTAGAAAAACCCAGACAAAGATAGTTAAAGCCAACGGCCCAATCAGTTTATTCTGGCCATGGAAACAATCTTTTACCTGACTATCTGCAAATTGTAAGAGAAGTTCAGCAAAATTTTGTAACTTACCAGGGACACCTGTGGTTACTCTTCTTGCACCAATATAAAGTAGCGTTAAAATGATAACACCCGAGATAATGGAGAAGAATAAAGTATCTAGGTTTAATGTCCAGAATCCACCCGAACCAAAACTCATGGTTTTAAGGTTAAAGGTAAGATAAGTTAAATGATGTTTAATATAATCGGTGCTTGATACCATTTCAGTCACTTTCTGGCCTATTTTGTTTGTTTGCAAAAATCAGTGGCGAAAACCAATACGTCATTAACACCACAATATAAGTGAAAAAAAATACAGATGGGGCAATGTTAAATAACATAAAAACCAATGCGAACAGCAGTACGGTTAGAAAAAGCTTTAGAGCTTCACCTATATAAAAATTCTTAACTATTTGGCGAGCAGCTCTGGCACCTTGGTAATGAAAAAACTTTTTAGCAAAGACAGTGGCAGGCACTATGGCTACTAAACCACCTAGAATTGCTGAAATCGCATCTTTAACACCGAAGGTTAACAATAGGACTAGTGAAATTAATAAACTAATCATTAATTGAATAACCAATAAGCGCTTTACGCCATGAATGTTACGCTTCATTTCGCACTGTAACCCATCTTCATTCGCGCGGATTATAAAGTAATCAATATGGATAAGCAATCCGAATCCCTTTTTTTTAATTAGAAGACAACTTAAATGACTAAATTATGCGCATAAATCCTGGAATATTAGATTATAGTTGCATATATTTTAAGTAAGGGCCGTTGTTATTTCAAAGGACGTTAAATAGCAGCATGCCTTTGTAGATGTCACTTTAAGCTAAGGATGTCCATATGTCTGAAAAGCAACAACGTACCGCTCAAAGCATGCGCGAAAAAATGCTTAGTCGTTATGGCGAAGAATGTCGTCATAAACATAACAAAAATCATACACCCTTTCGTCAACATTGCCGCTCGCACCCTGTTCAAACCTCAAACAATCATGTCAATTTAGAGAGTGAAAGTGAATCAACAGGACTTTTACGTGCATTTAAATTAAGAAAAATTCGTAAACGACTGGATAAAGGACGAATCCATTGATAAAGTAAATACATCCTCCAGGTTAACCACTTCCTGGCTTGGAACAATACACGATGGCCCGAATATTGTCGGGCCATATTTTTTTTAGCCATTAGGCATCGCTTTTTCACTAAGATTATAATATTTAAACAGTTTTACCACGCGCACAACGCCTTCTGTATTTCTTGCAATATCAATAACTTTCGTTGCTTGGTTAGGCTGCACATCACCCATTAAATAGACAATATTATCAGAGGTAATGACTTTAAAGACATTGGGATCAATTGTTGAATCAGCAAAAATTTGACTACGAATCTTGGTGGTAATCCAACTATCATTCATCGAGTTATTCGGCAAATCAGCCACATCAATTTGATTAAAAACACGTCTAAACCCAGAGATATTACTAATACGGCGCATAATTTCTTCTCGAAGTGCTAACTCAGGAACATGTCCAACCAACAAAAGATCGCCATTAAATACAGCCATATCAATAAAAGCCCCAGCTTCTTTAAGGCTTTTATCCTTAAATAAAGCCGTATTTACTTCCATTGATAATTTATAATCATTTGCCTTTTTATAAACATTATGTCTGTCATAGACAAGCGAAGCCCCTGTCCAAACGCCGCCTAGGCAACCGGTTAAACTAAAAAAAATTAAGATGAGAAAAAAAGTTTTTCCTTTTTGCATAAGCTTATCTTTTAAACAATATATTGAAATACCTTAACAACCTTCCTAACACCTTTTATTTGCCTTGCTACATCCACTGCAAGTAGAGATTGCTCTTTGGTAACGATACCCATTAAATAGACAACACCATTTTCTGTAACAACACGAATTGAGCCTGATTCCAGCCCTTTCTTAGTTAGCATAAGGCTTCGAACTTGGCCTGTAATTAAACTATCTTGCGTACGTACTGACAGAGCCGTAGGGTAATTTACAGTAATTTCGTCATAGACCCGTCTAACATTAGGTGCCTTTTGTGCAATTTTTTCAGCAATTACCTTTAGAGAAGCAGCAGGTGTTTGCCCTACTAATAGAACGACATTATTATAACTACTGACTAAAATATGTGAACTTGCAAAGCGCTTATCCTTTACAATAGCAGTATGAACCACATGGAAAATACGTGCGTCATTTTCCATTGCTCTTACACTTCGTCTATCATAAACAGCTAAACCTGCAGCACCGGCAACAACTACTGCAACGCAACCACTAAGCAAAGATCCTAACAACAAAAAACCAATTAAACGATATTTCATAAACTACCCTAACATCTGACCAAATAATGACTGATCAATTAGATCACAAAAACAATGCAAAATGAATAAGTGCATTTCTCGGATTCTTGCTGCATTATCTGATTGCACGCGAATTTCAATATCTTCTGGACCTAAATGATTTACAAGTACGCCGCCATCACGTCCATTTAAAGCGATAGTATCAATACCTCTATCTTTAGCCGCATTAACTGCATGTAAGATGCTGTTGGTATTGCCAAAGGTAGATAAAACTAATAAAACATCTCTTTCATTACCTAGCGCCTGTATCTGTCTTGCAAAAACCTCATCATAGTGGCTCATGCTAGCAACTGATGTAATTAAAGACATATCTGTTGTTAAGGCAATAACCGGTAAAGGAGGTCTTTCTACTTCAAAATGATTGGCTAAAGCCGCCGAAAAATGAAGACAATTTGCAGCAGAACCACCACTTCCACAAACCAGTATTTTCCCATCATTTAATAGACAATTCACTAGACGTTGACCTGCATCAGCAATTTGTTGACTTAGACTATCTGCCATTGCTATTTTTGTTTCTATACTTGCGCCAAAAAGATGTTTAACTCTTTCTTCCAACTGAACCATATTAACCCTAAAAATTTAAGCCAAAAGCATTTTTTACCCAATCTATCGTTTCATTTTTACCATTAATCGCTAACACATCAAAACGAAGTGGTAATTGCTCTTTAATTTTTTTAACTAAAAGATAATGCGTTGCCGTTTTAATAATTTTTTGCTGCTTTGAATAAGTTACACTTGCTAAGGCGCCACCGTAAGCCATTGAGGTTCTATGCCTTACTTCAATAAAAACTAAAGCAGGCCCATCTTTCATTATTAAATCAATCTCACCAAAAGGACTTCTATAATTGGCCATAATCAAACGAAGACCTGATTTTTGCAGATATTCTAAAGCCTTTTTTTCAGCCTTATCGCCTGCTTTTTTGGTTGTAAAAATCATTATGATATATTTTCTGTGATGGCAAGGCCATTTTTAAACTGACCGAAAACCGAAATTCTCGCAATTTGATTTTGTTTATTCAAATATAAAATACCATTCTTATTATTTATATTTAAAGCAGGGAACAATAATAAATAATTAAACTGTTGAGATAGGGCAAAACTATCTGCTCCTAGTGCATAAAGGCGATTATAGCTATTTAGCTGTTCAGGCCAGTTCCTTGTTGCCTTTTGCAGAGAAAAAACAGAAGGCATATCAGAAAAAATAATCCCATTTAAATCTTTATCCTTCATGGTATCGACTGTCCCCGCATAGACTGCTGAAGTAGCATAAACCGGCACATCGGCCGCGAAATAATATCGTAAAAGCGGCATAATTTGCCTCGCTTTTGAAGGGTAAGCTAATAGGAAAATCATATCAAAATCAGCCCGTCTTCCTGAGACAGTTTGAATATGCTCGCCAAGTAATCTTTTAATTTGTTTTTCACGAGCCTCTGCTTCTGTGACATGCAAAAGCTCTCGAATATCTTGATTTAAATTTGAATGTTCCTCATAGGCTAATTCATCAGTTACTACACCACCTTTTTCTTTCCATTCTGCTTTAAAGGCACGAATAATTTCATCACCCCACGCCCCTTTTGGTGCAATAATAAGCGCATGGTTGTAACCATTTTTATTGGCTTTAATAGCAACTTGTCTTGCTTCATTAGATGGTGACAAACCAAAACGATAAATATTTTTATTATTAGTTAAATCAACATCATTTAATAAAAGGGTGGGGACAGGGTGTTCTAAAGCGGCAACCATAGCAGCATCACTTTTAGTTAAAGGCCCTACAATATAATCAGCACCATTCACAACCGCTTCATTATATAAAGTCGAGGCCTTTGTCTTTGCTGTATCATAAACTTGAATTTGGACTTCATAACCCTTTGCAGCATCCATAAAACCATCTCGAATCGCATTTCCAGGTCCTTTTAAACTGCCAGATAAGGGTAAAAGAAGGGCAAGTTTTTTGGTGTTTTGATATAAGAAAGGTTTAAGAGAATCGACTGATTCTGGCAATAACGCATTTGCTGTATGCCCAGGATACTGCTGTTGCCAGCTTTTCATTTCTGCAAGCAGGTTTTCACCATTTTGGTTTGAGCGCGCAATTAGGGCAAGCTTAGCCCATCCGCTCAAAGAAGAATGGGGAGAAGCCTCTACAGCCAATGTATTTAATTCAGCTTCAGGTAATTTGGTTAGAGTTAGCCATAGATTTTTTTGATTATTTAATTTTTCTGCTTCATTTTCATAAAAATTTTCAAGCTTTATACGCTCTACGATTGATTCTTGTGAGCGATGCCCTGCATCAAAGGATTGAGCGAGCAATTCATGGTATTGAATCTGATAAAATGACGTTAATTCAGAAGCTGAACCCACTTTAGCCAAAGTACCTAAAGCCAGTTTAGGTTTATCTTGAATTAAGGCAATCTTAGCTAGCAAAATATTTTTTAATTTAGCCTGAGTCGATGATAAATTTTCAGTTTGCCTTAAAATTTGTTGTCCATCTTGCCATTTACCTTCATAAATTAAACGACCAGACGCTAAAATAAGTAAATTTTGTTTTTCTTCAATATTTTGATTTTCTGCTAAGGCTAGATAAGCTTTAGCCGGCATAGAATAGGGGGTCTCAACACGTACCTTTTTTGCCTTAGGTTCTGTGTTAAACTGTGGCTCCTTTACTACTTGGGTGCACGCACAGAGCAGTAGTAATAACGAAGTAATAAAAGCAAACAATTTAGTTGACATGCAGGCCGGTCTCAAAAAAAGGCAGGCAATAGGATAAACGATGGTAAAAAATTCAGCAAGCCTTGATGGCATTCTCTATATAGTAGCAACCCCTATCGGCAATCGTGATGATATTTCGCTTAGGGCACTAGATACTTTAAAATCGGTTGATAAAATACTTGCCGAAGACACTCGCCATTCAAAGGTTTTTTTAGAATCCTTAGGTATCCAAAAACCACTAATCTCTTTGCATGCTCATAATGAATCGACTAAATCGAAAGACTTGATTGAATTACTGCTTTCCGGTCAAAATTTAGCTTTAATTAGCGATGCAGGTACACCCTTAATATCTGATCCCGGCTTTCCTTTAGTTAGACTTGCTCGTGAAAAAGGAATTAATGTAGTCCCTATTCCCGGCCCCTCGGCCATAATTACAGCTCTTTCTGCGGCAGGAGTTCCTGCAGATAATTTTACTTTTATCGGTTTTTTACCAGCAAAACAGCAAGCTAGAAAAGAAAGGTTAAAAGAATTAGCCAAAGCATTAAATACAGTTGTTTTATATGAATCAACCCACCGTATTTTAAATTGTTTAGAGGACATCGAAGCTATTTTTGGCCCTGATTATGAACTTGTTTTAGCAAAAGAACTCACTAAAACTTTTGAGCGTTTTATACAAGATAAAGTAAGTAATATTCGCCAATTATTAAGTGATGATGCAGGGCTTTGTAAAGGTGAATTTGTTTTAATTTTACCTGCTAAACTAGCTGAAGAAGGAGCAGATTTAAAAGCCAAAGACACTCTTTTAATTCTTTTAGAAGAACTTCCACTAAAACAAGCCGTGAAAATAGCTCACCTTTTAACCAAGGTTAATAAAAATGAGCTTTATCAATTGGCTTTGGAGTTGAAATCAAAATAGCCTTTGTGGAAGTATTATTGTTTGTATAGTAAACCATGCTCATGCTCAAAGTGGAGAGTTAATATATTATCTAAAATTTGCCCTCCCATTTACTCATTATTTTCTTTTAACCTGACCCGCGAACAAGTCGCGGGGCGCAAGGAAGCAAGGAAAGGAGGGAGAGGCGAGAGAAAAACTAGCAAGTTTTGACAAGAGCTGTGTCTTTAGTTAATTCAATATGATTGTAACTATTCCCAGCATGTAAATGATGTCTTCCTCTAGCATAAGAAACTACTTGTACAGCATTTTTATTTTCTGAAGGAGCCGATTTTTTTTCTGCTTCTAGATCTTTAAAGTTTGATGCACTAACTAAACCATCATCTTCTGCATAATGGATTTCTAAAGGCATAGTAAAAACTCGAGTACTATTAAATACAGCTCTTAAAATACGAAATGCATTAGCGATTAAAGCAATAAAGTCAAAGAAGGAAGAAAGTGCAGAAGGACCACCTATACGCTTTAATCTTGCATTAGTTGCATATTCAACCGATTCTGTTTTATCACCTTCATTTTTGAAAAGAAGGGTGGGCAGATTAGAAATTATCTGTAATAAAGGATTTTTCATCACCGCAGGTGCAAGTAATTGAACCTTTTTTATCTTTTTTTCAGTATCTAATTGCTCAATGGTATGAAGTGAATTGGCAATAATTGCACCACCTAAACTATGGCCTATTAGAACAATTTCATCGATAGATTCATCACGAGTATATTTTTCTAACATCTTATAAAAATCAAATTGCATACATATTAATTAGTTTAAAAAATTTATCTTCAGATTGTCACAACACAGGTTATCAAGGAAAAAAGTTGTTATAATTGGCGGTTCAATTGCAGGCATGAGTATGTGCATAGCACTCAAAAGCTCGGTGCTGTTGTCACAGTCTTAGAGCAATCTTAGGTCAAATGAATAAAGCAAAGGCTCAGGCATTACTCTACCAATAGCGACTATTAATTCATGTATTGAACTAGGCTTTTTAGATAAGGATATTCCCTATTTTGAAGTCTCTGGCTGTTCTTTTATACGTAAAGATGAAGTTGAACTTAAGGAACAAATTTTTTGAACCCAATCAATAGATGCTTTAACTTAAGTAACACACGCATTCTTTACCTATAGGCACCTTAACAGAAAAACATATCAGCCATTTACAGAAATTAGCAAAAAAATTACTACCCGAAACTATAGCAAATATAGTTAGAAAAACTACTCCCCCTTATATACAGACCATTTTTGATTATGGAACACCGGGCTATAAAATGAAAAATGTTATTTTCATAGGTGATGCAGCAGCAACCTTAAGACCCATTCTGGTTCAGGTACTGCTAAAGCTTTATCTAACAGTCTAAGCTTCTTAAATCTTGCTGAAACACAGCCTGAAATTACATTTGAGAAGCTTATAATTATATGGAAAGAACAGCAACAAACACGATTGAAAGAAGAAATAGGTAAAGCCAAATTAATGGGTGAAGTACTCGTTACTAAGACCAGGACTGGCAAACAATGGTATGCAACCACAACTCCCAGCCCTTCGCCCTTAATTACTCATTCAAATTTTGCAAAGAAGCCTAAAAAATTAGAACAAACGCCAACGTCTTCATTTTTATTGGAAATAATTAAGCTTAGGGCTTAAAATCCAAAAGGTTGGCTTTTAAAAAAACTAGCCATTTTAATTTAGGGAGGTAACTAGTTGTTTATGTTCAGCATCTTCACTTTCCTTACCAACAACATCATCACCACTTCTACTTATAGCCTTCCAATTGCTTTCTAAAGCATCACCGCTATTTTTCTTTTTCCACTCATCTCGATGCTCAAGGCAAGTTTCAATCAGTTTATAAGCTGCATACACAACAACCAGAGCCAAGGCTGCCTGCCAACAAAATGCACAGGTTACAATGAAAAAACTTGGCATCAGAATATTTTGGCTAAAAGTCAAAATAAACTCTTTTCTTGCCTTTGCATAAAGCTGTTGAGCTTCAACATTATTAATATCTTTATCAAGCTCTAAGCCTTTTTGCCTAAAATCTTTGTAGGCTCCGGCTGACAAATACATGGCTACGCCAATAAGGCAAAAAATATGCGAAACTAAAATAAGTGCCGGCGCAGTAAAAATAAGAGCGGCACTAAATCCCGCGACAATCATTAAGGCTGCAGCAGCATTGAAAATAAGGTTTGATGACTCAACATTAAAAGCTAACTCGAGTTCTCTTAGCTGTTGTCGAATAATGTCCTTATAATCCTCATCCAATGAAACATCTAATAATTCGTCTTGATACTGTTTTCTTTTTAAATCATAACGTTTATAAGCTAGAAATTGCTTCCATAAAACCAGGGCAAAATCAAAAACAAGAAAACCTGCTGTAATCCAATTCCCAGTCGCTTCAGAAATATTCAGTAAAGGTTTAAAAAGATAAGAATAATTAGTGAAAAGATTAACAAAAAACCAGGTAAAATCATTTAATAAATCAGTATGCCTTTTAATAAGTTCATTTTTTAAACGCTCATACCAACGTATTTCATCTTCTTTTCCAGAAGGAAGAAAAGTATGTTTTATCAGCAATATACTTTGTATAAAAAATTTAAACGCAAAAAAAGCAACACTTAATAATTTAAATACGACATTAGGCTTATTAAGAAAGGCGGATAAATTATCAATATCAAATTTAGTATGAAAGAAATTCGCTATCTTATCTAACCATTGCCAATCTTTAGAAAGGTAGAGAAATTTAGTGGTAACACTTTTCAAAAAAAGCCAATAAATACGATAAGCATTCGCTAAAGCTGTCTTAGCAAAAATAGCCGAGGCATGATTCACTGTTTCAAAAAACTTAAAAAAACCATCTACAAGTGAGTTAACAAGGTAGGTACCAAAATCATCGTCTTTCTTTTTTTTGTTAGAGTTTTCAGTATTTTCGCTATCGTCATCTGCTTTTTTGTTTTGAACTATTGGATTATTTTCATCTATGTTTTTATTAAATTCGTTTAAATAACGTTTTTTTATCTCTCGAGATAAGTTGGTATATTTTGTTATTTCCGTATCATTTCTATAAGAAACATAAAAACCTTTTAGTAAAAGGCAGCAATAATAGCAATAAAGAAAGAATACTTCTTTATTATTAGAACCATCTAAGTTTTTTAGATTAGCAAAAAGATTATCGAATTCTTGTTCTATTTGTGTTTTATTGTTTATTAAAAAACGGTAGGGAACATGAATATCAACTATTGTTTTCTTTTCGCCACCTTCTTCAACCTCTTTCGTTTTCTCTACTTCTCTTTTTACAGAGAGGAACCTTTTTTTAGCTCTTTCTTCGCCTTCCCCTTCTTGGGGTTGAGATTTTATTTCTGTAAAAAAAGATATTTTATTTGATGAAAATAAATCATAGTTAAATTTAAGTGGGTATAAATCAGCTGTACTCATATCCTATCCAAAACACAGGGCAAATTATTTAATCGATAAAATATGCCAAATTTATTAGCAATTTAAACAAAGCTGCCTATTTACTTTTAGTAATCAAAATGGCAAAAAACTAAACTTACCACCCAATTTAAAAAGTCACAAGCTATTTTTGTATTTTTTTTTTGCATTTATGAGGAAGGGATATTAATAATAGGTAAATTATATAATCTGTTATTTTAACAATTTCGATTTTATTGCTATAACTTGTAAGCACCAAAAACTTAAAGGTATTAGTTCTGATTGAGAAAGACCTAATTCATTTAAATATTCAGCAGCAAAATCATTTAAAAACTCATCTTTTTTCGCTTCAGGAATTTGCTTTATCTGAGCTCCTGCTGCATTAAAAAAATTTTTAAGTTGTCTTTTAGATTGAAAAGAATAAGTCATTTCCTCTTCTGATATTTCAAGTACTTCTAGTCCTGAATTAATAACCATTTTTTTATAATCATCTAATTCGAAAAATAAGCGTGGACTGGTAAAATTAGTAAAATAATTTGACCATTTACTACTGGAACAAAGTTTATCTAAAACTTGGTGGTATAACGATTTTTTATGAGATAGGAGCAATAATATTTGCGCACAATCCACCGCTGATTTTGCTATACCCAATAAGGCATTTTGTTGATCTTTTATCCAATGTAAGCAATTAAAAGAAATAACAATATCAAATTGTTCTCTAAAAATATTTTTACTTGCATCCATAGCTAAAAAACGCAAGTTAGGTTGGTTTATATATTTTCTAGAAGCAAATTCTATCATCTGTTCTGAAATATCCGTACCAATAACACAGCCTTCAGGAACAATTTCAGCGATCTCGTTTGTTATGGTCCCATCTCCACATCCAATATCAAGAATTCGGGGCTTACTATCGAATGAAATTTTGCTTAATAGTTTCATAGCAAAATTATACTGCAGCGCGTTATTTTCACTATATTTATTAGGATTTCTGAATATATGATCTATCATTTACCAATACAAAAACTTGAAAAAATTCGGCCTAAAAGATCGTCAGGGGTAAAACTACCTGTTATTTCTCCTAGAACCTTATGGGCTTCATTTAAATCAGCAGCTAGTAATTCACCTGCGCGTTGGCCTAATAATTGTATTTTACCATTTTCAATGAAATGCTTTGCTTGTTCTAAGGCATCTAAATGGCGTCTTCTTGCTAAAAATTGTCCCTCGATAGGTTTAAAGCCTACCGCTTTTTTTATAGCCTCTTTAAGATAATTAATCCCTAATCCATGTTTTGCAGAAATGAATATCTTATCCTCTTCAATTCTTGCTTCTTCCTGTAGCGAATCAACTTTATTATAAATTTTTAGAATAGGGACTGCGTTTGGTAAAACATTAATGATGTCTTGATTTAATTTAAAATCAATTTCCTTATCTGTAGCATCGTTAATCATTAAGACACAATCTGCCTTAGCTACTTCCTGCCAGGCTCTTTTTATACCTTCTTGCTCTACAGGATCATTACTTTCTCGTAAACCTGCTGTATCAACAAGATGAATAGGAATTTCATCAAGCAAAATATGCTCACGCATAACATCTCTTGTTGTACCTGCAATCTCGGTAACAATAGCAATATCTTTCCCAGCTAGACAATTAATTAAAGTAGATTTGCCGGCGTTAGGTTTTCCTACAATTACAATAGATAAGCCTTCACGCATAATGGAACCTTGAGCAGCAGTTGCTATTATTTGATTTAGACTGCTTTCAATTTCTAGTAGTAAGGTTTCGACTTTACCGTCCGCAAGAAAATCGATTTCTTCTTCAGGGAAATCAATAGCTGCCTCCACATATAAGCGCAGATAAATGACCTTTTCGTTTAATTCATTCACTTTTTTTGAAAAATCACCCTCAAGAGAGCGAAGGGCCATTTTGCTAGCAAGATTTGAACTCGCAGAAATAAGATCAGCAATAGCCTCAGCCTGGGCCAAATCAATTTTATCGTTTAAAAAAGCTCTTAGTGAAAATTCACCAGGGCGCGCTACTCTTGCGCCTAAACTTAAGGTTTCTTTCAATAAGTTATCTAGGACAAAGGGTGAACCATGGGCTTGAAACTCAACTACATCTTCGCCGGTAAAAGAAAAGGGCGATTTAAAATAAAGAAGAAGTCCTTTATCAATTAATTCACCCTTAGGAGATCTGAAATTACAGTAGGTTGCTTTACGTGGCTCTAATTCGATATTTTCATTTAATTGCTTAGCAATAAAATAGGCTTTGGGGCCTGAAAGACGAAGAATTCCTACCCCGCCTTGTCCGGCTGGGGTAGCAACAGCAACTATTGTTTCATTTTGCATTATTTTGAAACAGCTAGTTTTTTAGATGAATTATCATCACTATATTTTCTTGTTATATACCATTGCTGCAAAATAGACAGGGTATTATTAACTATCCAATACAGAACTAAACCAGCCGGGAAACTCCAAAATAGACCTGTAAATAGGATAGGTAAAAACATCATTATTTTAGCTTGCATTGGATCAGGTGGTGCTGGATTCAAACGTTGTTGAATCAGCATAGTGGCACCCATAATAATAGGTAACACATGATAAGGATCCGCTTCTGCTAAATCCTTAATCCAAAAAATGAATGGAGCCTGTCTTAATTCAACACTCTCTAATAAAACCCAATATAAGGCAATAAAGACTGGAATTTGGATAATAATAGGTAAACAACCACCAAGAGGATTCACTTTTTCTTGGCGATATAATTCCATAGTAGCCTGACTCATTTTGGCCTTGTCATCACCATAACGCTCACGTAATTCTTGTAACTTCGGTTGTAACTTTCTCATGCCTGCCATTGATTTATAACTAGTCGCAGATAAACGATAGAAAGCTAATTTAATTAAAACTGTTACAAGAACAATAGACCATCCCCAGTTACCAACTACCTTGTAGATAGCTTTCATCAAAGAAAAGAGGAAAGAAGATAGGAACCATAACCAGCCATAATCGACAGTTAAATCAAGTCCGGGTGCAATTTCTTTAAGGTTAGACGTGATTTCAGGGCCAATATAAAGTTTTGTACTTAATTCTTTTTGGCTTCCCGGTGTAACATTAATAGGATTAGAGACAGTGCCTATTAAATAATTACCGTTAATTGATCTTGTATAAAATTTATTAGTACTTTCTGCTGGAGGAACGAAGGCTGAAAGGAAATAATGTTGCTGCATAGCAACCCAACCACCTGTTGCTTCAACATCAAGATTCGACTTATTCATATCAGAAAAATTGACTTTTTGATAACGAGTTTTCCCGGGTTTAGAGTAGGAAGCCCCCGTATATGAGCCAATATGGAACATGCTTGATTTATCTTCTTTAGGTGAAGAGCGAAGAAGCTGAGTATTCAAGTAACCTTGCCAAGCTTCCGTACCGCTATTGTTAATTAAATAATTTAACTGGATTAGGTAAGAGCCTTTAGTAAAAACAAACTCTTTTTTAACTTCTAGACCTTCATCTGTTTTACCTTCAAGAACGACAGTTAAGGTATTTTGTCCATTTTCTAAATTGTATTGAGTCTTTTGGCTCTGAAAATTGAAATTAATATTTTTTACTGCCGAATTCTCGCTGGTAAAAAGAGAACTATTGGCAACATAACGTTCCGCAGGATTATCTTGTAGTAAAGTAATAGGCGTATTTTTATTTTCAACTGATACTGGATAATCTAAAAGTTCAGCTTTAACCACATCGCCATTGGTTGTATCTATCAATAAACTTAAAACATCGGTTTTAACATGAATCATTTTGGCAGTTGAGTTTTGTAAAGCAACTGCCTTTTTTTCATCATTATTAGTTACCAAATTAGCACTATCGTTGTTATTGACTTCAGGTAATAAATTTAATTCACCAGAGGAATTAGAATTAGTTGTATTTGTTTGAAGGGAAGCTGCTACTGGTTGTTTAGCAGGATAATCATGCTGCCAATTAGTCCATAAAGAATAGGAAATTAGGGCTAATGCAGCATATAAAATAACGCGTCTTATATCCATCAAAGTTTCTCTTTGTTAGGTAATACAGGATCGTAACCACCACTTGCAAAAGGGTGACATCTTAATAAACGGTAAGTTGCTAATAAAAGTCCTTTTAAGCCATGTTCTTTAATGGCTTCGATTGCATATTGAGAACAGCTAGGATAATAGCGGCAGCAAGGACGAAGAACGGGCTTGATAAACAATTGATAGAAAATAACAGGAAGACACAATAGGCCGCGTATTAAGTATTTAATTTTTCCCATGTTTGGCCCAATCTTGCTGTGATAGTTTTATTGTCTACTTTTGCAACACCTGCTCTTGCTAGAAAAATAAGATCGATTGCTGGTAATTTGCTAGTTCTAAATGCTTCTCTTATCAAACGCTTTAAGCGATTTCTGTCGTTGGCTTTTGCTATCATTTTTTTTGATAGGGCAAGACCTAATCTAGCGAACTCCTGTTTATTAAAGCTATAAAGAATAATAAATTCAGGAGTAACTAGTTTTTTAGCATGTGCGAACACAAAATTATAATCGCTTTTTTTTAATAAGCGTTTTTCTTTGCCAAAGGAATTCACTTAAGCTGATAAACGCTTACGCCCTTTTGCACGACGACGGCTTAATACTAAACGACCACCACGGGTTGCCATGCGTTGGCGAAAACCATGATCGCGTTTACGCTTTAAATTACTAGGTTGAAATGTGCGTTTCATGATAGACCTGTTTGTTAAATTTTGAGGTTGGCGATCATAGATAAGTTTCTTCTATCTGTCAAATAATTGTATTTGGAATTGGTATTAATTTAGTTTTTTTGCAGCACTTATTATAAAAATATACTTAAATATTTTACTTTTTATTTTACTATTAGCTTTCAAATATCTGTTAATAAGTTTTAATAATTGTTAAAAAACATATAGTTATAATTATTTTTTCTTGTTTAAAAAGCTTGTAATAACGCTGTAAAAAATCTTAATATCTTTCTCTTTGCTAATTTTAAACGAGTTATAAAGTAGTTATTAGCTCTTTAAATCAGTAGTTATCCATAGCTTTTAAAATTGAATGGCGCTCTAGTTCTTAAAATATTTAAATAAATATATTTTGTTATAAAATAAAACTATAAATTCAATTATTATTCTTTTAAATGAGAATTTTGTTAAGATTTGTGGATAAGTCTGTTTTTTCTGGGATGCTTAGTATAATCTATTGGCTCTGTTAGATTCTAAACTTTATGTTCTTTCTATATATTAAATAGCTCGAATATTCGTGTGATTCCTTATTCACAATGTTTTGTTCAATCAAATATTATTTTGATTCTTAATTTGGTGTGGTAGCACTTTGTTTAGTAGTCAGGACAACTACTTTCGCCACTAAATGATTTAAATCATACTTTAGTATGGGGAGTTTTTGTGTCAGAAGATGTTTGGAAAAAGTGTAGGGAACTTCTTGAAGAAGAGTATCCTCCTCAGCAATTTAATACTTGGTTAAGACCCTTGCAGGCTGAGGTTGAAGAAAATGGCCTTGTATTACTTGCTCCTAACCGCTTTGTTGTTGATTGGGTTAAAAATAATTTTTATAGTAGATTAAAAGAAATTGTAAACCAGGTTGGCGGCGAATCCTTTTCGCTATTAAGAATAGGTATTGGTTCAAAAAGTCCTGCTCAAGACGTTAAAGAAAAGGAAGAAGCTAAGCCTGTTATTGCAGTATCTAAAACTATTTCTCATAAAACAGCTGATCATAAAGTCTCTTATTTAAATAAGAAGTTTGTTTTTGATTCCTTTGTCGAAGGTAATTCAAACCAGCTCGCAAAAGCGGCTGCTTTGCAGGTTGCTGAAAGGCCTGGAGATGCTTATAACCCCTTATTTATTTATGGTGGTGTAGGTCTTGGTAAAACGCATTTGATGCATGCGATTGGTAATAGCATTCTTAAAAATAATCCCGATGCTAAGGTGCTTTATCTTCATTCTGAGCGTTTTGTGGCTGATATGGTAAAAGCCTTACAGACCAATTCAATTAATGAATTTAAGCGTTTTTATCGCTCTTTAAATGCCTTATTAATCGATGATATTCAATTTTTTGCAGGTAAAGACCGCTCACAGGAAGAGTTTTTCCATACTTTTAATGCCTTACTTGAAGGGCAACAGCAAATTATTTTAACAAGTGATCGCTATCCAAGAGAAATCGAAGGTGTTGAAGAGCGTTTAAAATCAAGATTTGGTTGGGGGCTTACTGTTGCTGTTGAACCACCTGAGCTTGAAACACGTGTTGCAATTTTAATTTCTAAAGCAGAGCAATCCAATATTGAATTGCCTTATGAAGTAGCCTTTTTTATTGCTAAGCGAATTCGTTCTAATGTCAGAGAATTAGAAGGAGCGTTACGCCGTGTTATTGCTAATGCGCACTTTACTGGTAAGGTTATTACCATTGAGTTTGTTCATGATGCGTTACGCGATTTATTAGCCTTACAAGATAAATTAGTGACAATTGAAAATATTCAAAAAACAGTCGCTGAATATTATAAAGTTAAAGTGGCTGAATTATTGTCCAAAAGAAGAAGTCGTTCTATTGCAAGGCCAAGGCAAATGGCTATGGCTTTAGCAAAAGAATTAACAAATCATAGCCTCCCTGAGGTAGGGGATCATTTTGGTGGTCGCGATCACACCACAGTAATTCATGCTTGCCGAAAGGTAAAAGAATTAATACAAAATGATAGTAGCTTTGCAGAAGATTACAAAAATTTAATGCGTATTTTATCATCCTAAGGTCTTGTTATGTTTGAATTAAAAATTGATAAAAATCAATTAATTACACCATTATTAACGGTTGCTGGTGCTGTCGATAAAAAACAAACCTTAGCGATTTTAGGTAATATTTTACTTAGCCTTAAAGAGGGTAAATTACATCTCACTGCAACTGATCTTGAAATAGAAATTACAGCCTCTATTGCAGGTATGGATTTGGAAGCTCAAGGTAAAATTACAGTACCTGCTAAAAAGTTTATTGATATTATCCGTTCTCTCGATGACGATGCTCTGTTTAATTTAAGCCTTAAATCAGGCACTGCTGTGATTAAGGCTAAACAGAGCCAGTTTAAACTTGCAACCCTGCCGGCCGATGATTTTCCTGATAGCGAAAATGAACAAAATGATGTTGAATTTAAAATTGCTCGCTCTGAATTAATCGATTTATTGCAATCAACTCATTTTGCGATGTCACAGCAAGATGTTCGGGTTTTCTTAAATGGTTTGCTTTTTGAAATTGATGCAGGAACGATTACTACAGTTGCTACCGACGGCCATAGAATGGCTGTTTGTAAAAAAATGAATGCTAATAAATTTACTCATAATCGTTTCTTATTACCTAAGAAGGGCGTGCAAGAAATTTTAAGACTTCTTAATAACATTAATGATGAAGAAATATCTATTGCTGCAGGTAAAAATCATTTTAAATTGATTTGTGATGAGTATACTTTTCAATCGAAACTGATTGAAGCACGCTTTCCTCCTTATACCAAGGCAATTCCTCGTGATTTAGACAAATTTGTTTTAGTAGATAAAGACCTTTTAAAAAGAGCTTTAATGCGTATCGTCATTTTAGCCCATGAAAAATCAAAAGCAGTGATGCTTCATTTAAAACCGGGTTCTTTAACTTTGATTTCTAATAATCAAGAACAAGAAGAAGCTATGGAGTTTATTGAAGCGCATACTGATGGTAATGAATTAAAAATAGGTATAAATGCAAGCTATCTTCTCGATGTTTTAAATTTTTTCCCTGAAGGTTTGGTGCGTTTATCTATGTCAACGATGGATAGCAGTATCTTAGTTGAATCGCCAAATGATGAGTTTTATCAATATATTATCATGCCTATGAAATTATGAGTTTAGCGCAGTTACAAATTCAAAATTTAAGAAACATTGCATCGTTAAGAATAAATTTAGATTCACATTTAAATTTTATTTATGGTCTAAATGGCGCTGGTAAAACCTCATTACTGGAAGCGCTTTATCTGTTAAGTACGGGACATTCCTTTCGTACTCGCGAAATTTCACCTTTAATTAGTCATGAAAAAGATAATTTGGTTGTTTTTGCACGTACCGATGAGCAGGAAACAGTTAGCATCCAAAAATCACTAAACAAACCTTCAGAAGTTCGTATTAATAGCCAAGTTTGTAAATCAACAAGTGAATTGGCTTTTTTTATGCCTTGCCAGGTTTTTTATCAAGATATTTTTCAAATTATCGATGCAGGCCCTTCTATTCGCCGCACGGTGATGGATTGGGGGTTGTTTCACGTGAAACAAAACTATTTTTCTGTTTGGAAAAATTATCGGCGTGCTTTAAAGCAACGTAATAGTTTATTACGTCAAAAGGCCACGCCAAATTTATTTGAACCCTGGAATAAAATACTAGCTGATTTAGGTGAGCAGTTGGATTTAATGAGAAAAGCTTATTGTTTGGAGCTGAATACCTATTTTAAATTAGAACTTGCTAAACTATCCAACCTTGACTGTTCTCTTCAATATTATAAGGGGTGGGATAAAAGAGAAACTGGTGCAGGCTTATTTTCGATTTTATCAGATAGTTATAAAATGGACATGCAAAGACAATTTACACATTATGGTGCCCATCAGGCCGATTTAATTATTGAAATTAATGATGCAAAGGCAAAATTGTTTTTATCGCGAGGTCAACAGAAAATAATTCTTTTTGCCTTAAAACTAGCCCAGCTTAAATTATTAAAAAAACCTTCATTAATCTTATGTGATGATATTACTTCTGAATTAGATAAAGAACACCTAAAAAAATTAATAGATCTAATTGCAAAGACAGAAGGGCAGTTTGTTATTACGGCCATCAATCAAGATTCATTGGAATTAGGGAATTATAAACATTCTTCTTTTATCGCTGATTCTGGGATTATTAATCAAGTCAATGCTGCTTTAAACGCTTAAGCTTTTTATTCTGAGTTCTCCTGTTTCAGGATGACAGCCCTACCGTCATTCTGAGCGTAGCGAAGAATCTTCTTGAGTTCAGAGACCGATCTTTTTCCAATTATTCACTTCGCATTCAAGAAGATCTCTTTAACAGTTTCAAACTTTTTAGCATGACTGCTCTCTTGTATTTAACAGCTGAATAAAGTTTCACGTGAAACATCCTTTTACAGGTTAACTAAGCTCTGCAAGCCTCGTATAGAAGGTTAAATAATGGTATAATGTGAGTTTTGCAATAGCCTATTAGCTAAGAGGATTCTTATGAGCGTTGATGCAAGTTATGACTCGTCCAATATCAAAGTATTGAAAGGTTTGGATGCTGTTAGAAAACGCCCCGGGATGTATATCGGTGACACTGATGACGGGACTGGTTTACATCATATGGTCTTTGAAGTAGTTGATAATTCAATCGATGAAGCCTTAGCTGGCCATTGCAGCGAAATACATGTGATTATCCATGCCGACGAGTCCATTACTGTTAAAGACGATGGTCGTGGAATTCCTGTTGATATTCATAAAGAAGAAGGTCGCTCCGCTGCAGAAGTAATTATGACTATTTTGCATGCGGGTGGTAAATTTGATGATAACTCTTATAAAGTATCTGGTGGTTTACACGGAGTGGGGGTATCAGTTGTAAATGCTCTATCAGAAGAATTGCATCTAACTATTCGACGCCATGATAAAGTTCATGAACAGCATTATCGTAATGGTGTTCCTGATGCTCCCCTGACTGTAACAGGTGATGCAAATAGCACTGGAACTCAAGTATGGTTTAAACCCTCTGCTAATACTTTTTCTAATATTGAATTTCATTATGATATTTTAGCTAAACGTTTAAGAGAGCTTTCGTTTTTGAATTCAGGTGTTTGCATTAACTTATTTGATGAACGAAGCCAAAAATCAGATACATTTAAATACGAAGGTGGTATTCAAGCTTTCGTAGAACATCTTAATCGTAATAAAACACCTATTATGCCTATGGTATTTAGCTTGCTCGGCGAAAAAGATAATATTACTGTTGAATTGGCTATGCAGTGGAATGATGCTTACCAGGAAACTATCTTTTGTTTTACTAATAATATACCGCAGCGCGATGGTGGAACACATTTAGCAGGTTTTAGAGCGGCGTTAACTAGAACTTTAAACACTTATATTGAAAATGAAGGTTTTGCCAAAAAGGCAAAAATTGCAACAACTGGTGATGATGCTCGTGAAGGTTTAACTGCAGTATTGTCAGTAAAAGTGCCTGATCCAAAATTCTCGTCACAAACAAAAGATAAATTAGTTTCATCTGAAGTGAAATCAGCTGTTGAATCTCTCGTTGCTGAAAAATTTAATGACTTTCTTTTAGAAAACCCCGCTGTTGCTAAATCGATTGTTGGTAAAATTATTGATGCTGCAAGAGCCAGAGAGGCTGCAAGACGTGCTCGTGAGATGACTCGTCGTAAAGGTGCTCTTGATATTGCTGGTTTACCAGGAAAATTAGCAGATTGTCAGGAAAAAGATCCTGCTCATTCTGAATTATATCTAGTAGAGGGTGATTCTGCGGGTGGTTCTGCTAAACAGGGAAGAGATAGAAAGTTCCAAGCTATTTTGCCACTTAAGGGTAAAATTCTTAACGTAGAAAAAGCACGTTTTGATAAAATGTTATCCTCACAGGAAGTCGCAACACTCATTACTGCTTTAGGCTGTGGTATTGGTCCAGATGAATACGATGCGGATAAGGTTCGCTATCATCGTATTATCATCATGACCGATGCCGACGTCGATGGTTCTCACATCAGAACGCTTCTTTTAACTTTCTTTTATAGACAAACACCAGAATTAATTGAAAGAGGCTATATTTACATTGCACAGCCTCCTCTTTATAAAGTTAAAAGAGGTAAGCAAGAGCAATATGTGAAAGATGATGAAGCCCTAGCTGAATATCTAACTCAATCAGCTCTAGATGGTGCAGAATTATATCCAGCTAAAGATGCTCCCGCAATTTCAGCGATGGCGCTTGAAGAATTAGTAATGCATTCAAGACGAGTTGAAAAAATAATTAAGCGCCATGCAAGACGCTATAATATGAATGTCTTAAAACGTTTAAGCTTTTTACCTGTTCTAAAACAAGAAGAGTTGAAGAGTGAAGGACAAGTTGATAACTGGTGTAAATTATTATCTAAATCTTTAGAAGATTTAGATAACAAAACTCAAGTCTTTACTGTTGATACGATTCAGTCAAAAGATAAGGAATACTTTTTACCTAAGGTGGTAATTAGTCAACATGGTACTAATCATGATGTCATAATTAATTCCGAATTCTTATTTTCAAAAGATTATAAAGAAATCACAAGTTTAGGTAATAAGATTTCTACTCTAATAGAAGAAGGTGCTTTTGTAAAAAGAGGTGAAAAAACGCAACTTATTGATTCTTTTGAACAAGGCCTGGGTTGGTTACTTGATGAAGCAAAACGAGGCCAAACCATTCAGCGATATAAAGGTCTTGGTGAGATGAACCCTGAGCAATTATGGGAAACCACCATGGATCCAGATGTTCGCCGTATGTTGCAAGTAAGTATTGAAGATGCAGTCGCTGCAGATGAAATATTTACAACATTGATGGGTGATAATGTTGAGCCACGTCGTGAGTTTATTGAATCTAATGCCTTAGAAGCTGAAAATATCGATATTTGATAGATATACCCAAACGGCTTCAAAAAGCGAGTATTCAATGTGGCTCTTCGCTCTGAGTAATCCGACCTATTTTTAACTAACAAGATGAGCAAAATTGGACAGTAAACCCCTCTTCCTTTGTTGGGTTTTGATTTATTCAACAAAGCCCCCTCGAGGGGAGAGCTACTTACCTCCTTCTACGCCCAGCAATTTATTTGCGGTGTCTGGAATCCTGCTCTAAAAAGAAAAAGCCTAAATTGTGTAAAAGGGGTAAAAGAGCATAATAAGCAATAAAGCCTAAAGCTTTGTTTAGATTATGATGTATAAGATATGAGAAATTAATAAGGAAATTCAACAAAGAAAAAAGCCAGCTATAATAAAAACTCATCCTTGAGCTTATTTTAGCTGGCTTTCTTATCTTGACATCCTGTCAGACTATCCATGTCATCCCTCATGTTTAAAGTATATATCTGCTTTAAATTTTCGCATAAAGGAATATGCTTTCTCATTTGTAAGAAATTTCTCAAAGAACCATAAGTATTATCTCTAGTCGAATAATAGGGCTTAATTAAGATAAATATTTTTAATTAATGGATAAAATTACTAAAGTATGTTTATTTTTTGTCGATAATACCAATGAAAGCTGTTGCCTTATAAAATAATAACAAGGAGTAGGCAATGTCCAAGACAGAGCACTTACAAGATTCATTTTTAGATGAACTTATTAAGGAAAAGATAGCTGTTTCTATCTTTTTAGTTAATGGGATTAAATTACATGGGATAGTCGATGCTTTTGATGACAATGTCATTATGCTGAAAAATTCAGTTACCCAGATGGTTTATAAAAATGCTGTATCGACAGTTGTCCCTGCAAAAATGGTAAACCTTCCAAGCTGAAAATAGGCAAAGGAACAAAGTTAAATTATCTACTTAGGGAAGTTGATTTTAAAACTTCCTTTAAGTGGATTTTCCTCTTTATTAAAATAAGAAGCGTCTTGAAGGATCTTTGCTATCTGTGGCAGACTAGCACCACTTAATTTAAGGGGTACATTCTTTTGTTTGAACGTCCACAGGGTGGAGAGCGAGCCGTATTAGTCCAGCTTGCTTTACCAGAGCTAGATGCTGAAAAAGCGCTTGAAGAGTTTAAAGAACTTGCTGTGTCAGCAACAGCAGAAATAGTTGTTATTGTTACAGGCTCTAGAGCTTCTCCTGAGGCAAAATATTTCATTGGCCTTGGTAAGGCGGAAGAAATAAAACAATATGTATTAGCAGAAGAAATTGATCTTGTTTTAATTAATCATGAACTCTCTCCTTCACAAGAACGTAATTTAGAACGTCTCCTCGAATGTCGTGTTGTTGATAGAAGCGGTTTAATCTTAGATATTTTTGCCCAACGTGCTAGAACCTTCGAAGGTAAATTGCAGGTTGAGCTTGCTCAATTAGAGCATTTATCAACACGCTTAATTCGGGGATGGACTCATTTAGAAAGGCAAAAAGGTGGAATTGGTTTAAGAGGCCCCGGCGAAACGCAATTAGAAACAGATAGACGTTTATTGCGAGAACGTATTAGATATATAAATAAACGGTTAGAAAAAGTACGGCAAAGCAGGCAACAAAACCGCTTAGCAAGAAAAAAAGCAGCTTTACCTACAGTGTCACTTATCGGTTATACCAATGCGGGTAAATCAACCCTTTTTAATAGTCTTACCCAGGAAAGTATTTATGCAGCAGATCAATTATTTGCAACCTTAGATCCAACCATGCGTAAACTTAATTTACCAGGCGCGGGTTCTGTTATTTTGGCTGATACAGTAGGATTTATTCGAGACTTACCTCATAAGTTAGTTGAGGCATTTAGAGCAACACTGGAGGAAACTGAATCCTCTGATCTTTTATTACATGTAATTGATATTTCAGATCCGCATTGGCGAGAAAATGTCATTGCTGTAGAAAAGGTGTTAGCTGAACTAAAGGTAGATGATATACCTATCACTTTAGTTTTTAATAAAATTGATTCCGAAGCACATTGGCAAGCAAAAATAGATAATAATGGTACTAATATCAAAGTGTGGTTATCAGCTAAAACAGGTGAAGGGCTTCATTTTTTAAAAGAAGCCATTTCTATCGAATTGCAGGGTGGTTTAATTGAAAAAGAGGTAAAGCTTTTAGCCAAAGATGCAAAGCTTCGCGCTAAGCTTTATCAATTAGGTGCTATTATCGAGGAAAAGCCAAATGAGGATGATGAAGGCGGCTGGTTAATAAAAATAAGGTTAACGGAAGTCGAATATCATCATCTATTCGCCAACTACCCCATTAATTAGGCCTTATTTATCTAGTAAGAGAGAGGTTAGCCCTATTCATGAAACAGCCATATTTGGCACATCTTGCGATAAAATCTCTCGAAAAACCACTCACATAGACAGCTATGCTGCGCATTTTTCGAGATGTTTTATCGCAACCTGTACTCAAATTTGTTCGTTTGACCTACTTCCAACAGCGGTGCGTGATCTATACTTTATCAAGGCGTTATTTAAACTTTTTAGATTCTGCGCACCATATAAGATATTGACTAGTTTTCCCTCTTTATTAAATACAAAGGTGGCAGGCACGCCTTGTATATCGCCTAAGTTTAAATCAGAAGCAGGGTCGATGCGCAAACTAGGGTAGGTAATTTTATATTTACGAATCAAGCCGTTAAGAATAGGCAGGCTTTGTTTATCATAATTCACTGCAAATAAAGCAACGTCATCTTTTTTTGATTCATAAAAACGATTTAATTCTTTAATTTCATCTAGACAAGGCTGACACCAGCTTGCCCAATAATTAATAAAGATCCATTTACCTTTGAGGCTATTAAATGATATGGGTTTACCTGCTAAAGGATGTAAAAGAATCTCAGCATGACTTAGGTTAGCTAAAGCAAGGAGACAAAAAAAGCTTAGCTTTTTTATGAGCCACTTCATGTTTTATCCAAAAATATAAAAAAATAATTTTAGCATAAGATTAAGGAATAGAATGATAAAATCTAGCATTTTGAAATAACTTGGGTTTAAACTGTTCCTTACAATTTATAAAGGGAGTTCAGAATGGCAAAGATTTTAATACTTTATTATTCAAGTTATGGTCATGTTGAAAGAATGGCTGAAGAAGTAGCGAAGGGTGTTCAATCTGTAGAAGGAGTTCAAGTTGTTATTAAACGAGTACCTGAGCTCATGCCAGAGGATGTTGCAAAGAAAGCCGGTATTAAACTCAATCAAAAAGCAGAAATAGCAATACCTCAAGAGTTAGCTGATTATGATGCTATCATTTTTGGTACACCGACTCGTTTTGGTAATATGGCTTCGCAAATGCGCAATTTTTTAGACCAAACAGGTGGTCTTTGGGTCAAAGGTGGCTTAATCGGTAAAGTGGGATCCGTTTTTGTTTCAACAGGTACTGGCGGTGGTAATGAAGCGACTATCCTTTCCTTTTGGAATACATTAATTCATCACGGTATGATTTTAGTTGGTACACCCTATTCTGAACCTGCCTTAACTGATTTAAGCCAAATGCGGGGAGGCTCTCCTTATGGTGCTGGAACTATAGCTGGCTCTGATGGCAGTAAAACACCCAACGAAATAGAATTAAAAATCGCTCGTTTTCAGGGTGAGCATGTAGCAAAAATTACCAAAAAACTTTGTTCTTAATTTGCTAAATTTAAAAATAAATGGAATGAAATAGCGAATGAACATATTAATTGCGGGTGCATCGGGTTTTATTGGTTCTGAACTAACGAAAACCCTATCAAAAAAATATCAAATTACGGTTTTAGGTCGTTCAATTAAACGCTTAGAAAAGATTTTTCCTAGCAATATTAATAAGGTTAGCTGGGAAAACTTAACCTCACATGATGCCAAATATTATGATTTAATCATTAATTTATCAGGTTCTAATATTGGCGCTAAAAGATGGAATGAGGCTGTAAAAAAAGAACTGATAGAATCACGCACCTTAACCAATAAAAAGCTGACTGAGTGGTTAATTAAATGGCAGGCAAGGCCTCGTTATTTCTGTGCTAATGCGATTGGAATTTATGGAGCAGAAGAGATAAGCACCAAAGATTTTGATGAAGACTCCCCTCTTTATAATGAAACAGTAACTGATTTTTTAAAACATATTGGCCTTATGTGGCAGGAATCATTAAAAGAAGCAGAAGATTACGGTATCCCAGTTACAACTTTGCGTTTTGGTGTGGTTTTAAAAAAGGGCGAGGGGATGCTTAAAAAATTAGAGTTACCTTTTCGCTTGGGCTTAGGCTCTATTTTAGGGGCTGGTCAGCAAACAATTTCCTGGGTTTATTATCAAGATTTAATTGAAGCAATAATTTTCTTAATTGAGCATAAGGAAATAATAGGGCCTCTGAATATCACAGCTCCACAGGCAATTTCACAAAAAGAATTTGCGAAGCAATACGCAAAAGTTTTAAACCGCCCTCTTTTTCTCACCATGCCTGCCAACATTATCAAGCTTTTATTTGGCGAAATG
Organism: Pseudomonadota bacterium; assembly: GCA_020161725.1. Taxonomy (GTDB): domain Bacteria; phylum Pseudomonadota; class Gammaproteobacteria; order Legionellales; family Legionellaceae; genus Tatlockia. The sequence continues at coordinate 5,174 of JAIUOG010000004.1, read as the reverse complement.
GGAGAAGAGCTTTTATTAAAAGGGCAAAAAGTGGTTCCTAAGAGATTGATTCAACTCGGGTTTCAATTTAAATACCCATCCCTTGAATCTGCATTAACAGAAGAATATACCCGTGCTCTTTCAAAAAGCGAATATTAAAGCCTGGGTGAGGCTCTTCGATCCGTATTCCGAGAGGATAAACAGCGAGAGTGCGAAGAGGTCTATTATGTAAAAAAGATGAATTCTTCAGCTTAGGATTTCTAGAAGAACAAGCAAGGCCAATATTGTTATTAGGAATAAAAAAGGTCTTGATTTAACTAATTTAAAGTTTTCTTCTTTTTCTTCGTCTACCAGGGTGAAGGCTTTAATATAGTCTTCGTTAGAGCAGGTGTAAGTATCGGGGGCAACTACCTCTCCTTTTAAGGTTAATAAGGCAGGAGCAATTTTTGCATTAGCCCAATATTTGAGGCCATAGTCCCAGGCGATTAGGTTGCCTTTTTTAATCGCTTCTTGGCTTTTTAGAAAAAAGTATAACTTATTATTAGCAATGAGCATTTCGCTAGAAAGATTTGAAGAGACAAGATTAGCTTGCCAATGAGTCTTATCTTCCTTTATTGGATGGAAATCATCTAAATAGATTTTGTTTAAATAATGGGGGATTACTTGCGATTTTCTTTCAAAAGCATGCGTAATAAAACCACTAAAATTTCGATGGGTTTTAGCGCTAATCATAAAGTTATGGGTGCCTAGGATATAAGTATCGTATTTGTTCATGAATGACTGATTACTTAATATGCCAGCATAAAGACTAACAATAGTATTTGCAGGGATATCTTCAACTGCAATAACGCCATAGCCTACTAAATCATTAATTTTTATGATAGCTAACTTTTTTTGCATTTCTTTGGCTTGTTGCAGTTTCTCTTGCAAATTATTATGGATTGTATTTCTTGATATCAGATCAATATCTAGAATACCTAATAATGACGTGATGATTTTAAGTGTTTTCTTATCTGCAAGCTTATAGGTATTGGCTTTTAATTTTTCAAATGATTGGGTTAAAGATTGCAAAAAATTGCTATTCTCTTCGCTTTCAATAATGACTGTTGTTCTTATATCCGTTGAAGTTAGTTCAGCAAAATAAAATTGTTGACCATATAAAATAACAACTTTTCCAACTACATTTCTGCCAAACCAATTGACCATTACTTTTTTTAGCTGGCTATGATCGAGGGGGGAATCGACTGTAGGTGGTTGTAACTTTAGGATATAACAGGATAAGGCTTCTTCTTGTTGAATTAAGACCTCATTTGTCCAGACGAAATTTTGATTAGTACGTGAAGCTAACTCGCTAGGCGATAAAGCCTCTATCGTCATTTCACCGTGTTCACTGACCGTTGCGAAGTTAATCATTTCCTCATTCATTATAAAATCGTCTCAAACTTTTTTATTAATGATGTTTGCATTGGTGTAATTGTTTTTCAAGGAATGAATTGATAGGAGGAGCGGTTTTTAAACTAAAAAAGCTATTTTGAGTAATAAATAGTTGAGGATATATCCACAAACTATTTATTACTCTTTCTCTTATCGAATAGTTAAAAGGGTAGAATTTGAGGGTTTTTCAGATTCAGAACTAAAAAAAGATGAGCTAAGAATACCCCTGGGAATTAAGGATGCATTGGGTTCGGTACGGAATAAACTCAATTGTCCTGGGTTCTTTAATATTTCATCATCTTTTCTTGTGAATGCTCTAATATAGCTGTAGTGAGAACAGAGGTAAGTACTAGGACTAATTATTTCTCCTTGACGAGTTAATAAAGCAGGTGCTATTTTTCGGCCTGCCCAATATCCAAGCCCATAATCCCAAGCCAATATGCTGCCTTTTTTAATGACTTCCCTCGATTCTAGAAAAGCGTAAAGTCTATTATTAAAAATTATTTTTTTGGGAAAAAGATTACAGGAAACAAGATTAGCCTGCCATCTAATATTATCTTCTTCTTTGGGGCTGAAATCGTCTAAATATACTTTATCTTGCTCGTTTGTACTTGATGATGATTTTTTTTCAAATGCATGAGTAATAAAACCTGCAAAATTTCGATGTGTTTTGGCAGAAATGATGGAATTACCTGCACCTAAGACATAAGCATCATCTTCTTTTTTTGGGGCTTTTCTGCTTAATAAGCCGGCATAAAAGGTAACAATAGTGTTTGCCGGGATGTCTTCAAGTGCAATTACACCATAGCCGACTAAATCATTAATTTTTATAATGGCTAATTTTTTATGGGTCTCTTTTGCTTGCTGAAGCTTTTCCTCTAATTCTTTTTGCCTTTTATTTCCAGAGATGAGATTAATATCAAGGCCTCCTAATAAGGAGATGATAGTTTTAAGGTTATTGTCATTGGCACGTTTATAAGTATGGGGTTTTAATGTGTCAAAAGCGGCGGTTAAAGATTGTAAAAGATCTTTATTTCCCTCTGTTTCTATAATGGGGGTTGCCGATATACCTGTCTTAGTTAAATCGCCAAAATAAAATTGTTGACCATATAAGATAACAATATTTCCAACTAAGTTTCTACCAAACCAATCCCTCATTAACCTCCTACTCTATTGATATCTATGTCTGATTCAATATTGGTAGGTGCTTCCAATTTTAATAAATAACAGGATAAGGTCTTATCTTCTTTAAGTATAACCTCGTTAGTCCAGATAAAATTTTGACTAGTGCGAGCAGCAAGTTCACTAGATGATAATGCCTCTACCTTTATTTCGCCTTCCTCGGTAATGGTAGCAAAGTTAATAGTTTCTTCGTTCATTATAAAAACCTTTGTTTTGTTTGCCCCAAAAAATATCATATTGATTTATTTTTTCAATTGGGTGCTGTTAGATATAAAGTTTAAATGCTCGCGAATGGCCTTGGCTGAATTAGCTAAAAAAGGTATAATTGTTCATATTTTTATCCACTATGCTGTTGAGTCGTGCATGTTTATTCAATTAATGATTTTGGCCATTGTTCTTTTTAATGGTTTTTGTATTGTTGCTATGTTTTATAAATTAAAAAAGCAGCCTAAAGTTTTTGTCTCCCTTGCCGACTCTTTAAAGCTAGGTTTTAGTGGTATTCTTGCTTTTATTTCCGATACGATTGGTGTGGGTAGTTTTGCCGTCAATGTGGCTTTAGCCAAGCTGTTAAAAACCTTTCCTGATGATAAATTACCTGCCGTTAATAATGGTGCGCAGGTTTTACCGGGCGCTATTGAATCACTTTTTTTCATGAAGGTTGTTGAGGTCGATATTGTAACCCTTCTTACTTTAGTGGTTGGAACCTGCCTTGGTGGATTACTAGGTGGCATGGTGATGTGTAGGCTTAATAAAAAAGCCATTCAGCTGGCGATGATTTGTTGTTTTACCGGTTTAATTATTTTATTAGGTTGTGAAAAGCTTGAATTGATTCCTAATGATGGCAGCATTATGGCGCTTGAATCAACAAGACTAATAGTTGGTTTTTTTGCTATGTTTATTTGTGGTGCTTTAACCACCGCGGGTATTGGTCTTTTTGTGATGGTGCAATGTGCCTTATTTTTGCTAAATGTCTCTCCGCTGATTGCCTTTCCTATTATGACGACAGCGGGTGCTTTACAGCAACCTTTAACAACGATGGTTTTTTTGCAACAAGATAAAATTCCATTGAAAAAAACTTTAATTCTAAGTGTAAGTGGCTGTATTGGTGTTTTTCTTACTCTTCCTTTAGTTAGTCATCTATCAGTAGCTACTTTGCATAGCCTCTTGCTTTGTATCTTATTCTACAATCTTTTTGCTATAGGTCGTTCCTATCTTTCTAGCCGTGTTAGACGAAAAGAAGCTAATTTCGATAGCTTAGCTGCTGTTGATTAGGATAAACTGCACTATTCTTTACAGAGTCATAATAAAGTATTAAGAGATATTTGAATGGATGAGCCAATTAGTAAATCGCAGAAAAAGCGAGATGCAGATGCTTTAAAAAAATTAGGCGTAAAGTTAACCCAGTTAAAACTAGAAAAGCTTAATCAATTACCCTTAGATGAAAGCCTCTATCAGGCAATCCTTCAAGCCAAAGAAATGAAGAGCCATGGGGCAATCAAAAGGCAGGCTCAACTTATTGGCAAACTCATGCGAGCATCTGATTTTGAGGTAATCATTGAGGCCTATCAGGGCTTGGCAGAAGAGGAAAATGCGCAAACTCAAACCTTTCATTTAGTTGAAGTTTGGCGTGAACGTTTAATAGTAGAAGGCAAAGAAGCCTTAACTGAATTTATAAATCAATATCCTAATGTGGATAATCAACAACTTCGCCAGCTGATTAAAAAGGCAGTGGATGAGAAAGAAAAAGGCAAAGACTTAGGTGCATATAAGGCTCTATTTCGCTTTTTAAGGACGATTATAGTATGAATTATTCCCTTTTCCTAAGCTGTCCCAAAGGGCTTGAATATTTATTAGAAGAAGAGGTAAGAGCCTTAGGATTACGAGTGACTAAGGTCAATCCTCAGGGCGTTTATGGTGAGGCTGATTTAGCTTGTATTTATACTCTTTGCCTTTGGTCAAGAATTGCAAATAGGGTACAACTGATTCTTTTTTCTGGAGAAGCTTATAATGAGCAAGCTCTTTATCAATTAGCTAATCAATTCCCCTGGCAAACGGTTTTTACTGCCGATAAAACCCTTAATATTGAATTTCATGGAAGCTCCAATCAGATTCGAAATTCGATGTATGGCGCTCAGGTTATTAAAGATGGGATTGTTGATCATTTCCGTCAATTTAAGGGAGAAAGACCTTCTATTGCTCGTGAAAGACCGGATATTCGTTTGCATGCCTATCTAAAAGATAATAATTTAACGCTAAGTTTTGATTTGACAGGCTATAGTTTACATCAACGCGGTTATAGGGAAATGGCTGGTGAAGCACCCATAAAAGAAAACGTAGCGGCTGCCTTGTTAATTCGTGCAAAATGGCCACTTTTAGCAAGCCAGGGCTATGGCTTGCAAGATATTTGCTGCGGTTCTGGCACCTTGGTTATTGAAGCGGCGATGATGGCGGCTCATATTGCGCCTGGTTTACTAAGACAAGATCAATCCTTTCAGCATTGGGTACAACATCAGGCTTCTCTCTGGGATAAAATGCGTGCCCATGCCTTAGAGCAGGTTAAACCGGTTAATGTAAAATTA
>JAIUOG010000003.1 GCA_020161725.1 Pseudomonadota bacterium | reverse complement strand
CGCCAACGAAGCACCTAAACCAGCTAAGAAAAAAGATGCGGATGACGAATCAAAAACAGAAACGAAAGAAAAGAAATCACGTATAGAAGCCTTAGCAGAAGCAGAAGGCCAAAATCCTCAAGTGCAAGGAATGTTAAGGATGGCTGCTTTAACCATAGCTTTACTTGATGCTCTCAAAGGTATGATCAAAGAGACAGAAAGCTATCAAAAACTAACTTCTAAAATTGATGAGGCAAAAGAGGCTATTGAGAAAAAAATAGATGCCTTAGGCGATAAAATTAAAAATAAAATAGAAAGTACGCCTGCAGAATTAGCTCAGCAAAAAGCAGATAAAGCGAAAGAAAAGGCTGATAAAGCGCAAAAAGAGGCTGATGAATTAAAAGCCAAAGCCGAAGAAGCGCAAAAGAAAGCCGATGAGAATAAAGACGATAAAAAAGCCCAACGTGAAAATAGAGAGGCTCAAGAAAAAGCAGAAGAGGCACAAAAACAAGCGGATAAAGCAAAAGAAGAAGCCGATAAGACGCAAAAAGAAGCAAATGAGCTAAAAGCCAAAGAGGATAATGAAAAAGCCGACAAAGCCGATAAAAAAGTGGACAAGGCTAATGATAAGGCAGAAAAAGCAGAAGCAACTGCTGAAAAAGCACAAGTGAAGGCTGATGAGGCTCAGGAAAAAGCAGATGCAGCTAAAAAAGAAGCAGATGAGGCTAGAAAGAAAGCGGATGAGTCTAATGATCCAAAAGATAAGGAAAAAGCAGATAAGGCAGAAGAAAAAGCCAAGGATATGCAAAAAGATGCGGATAAGCTTCAGAAAAAAGCAGAAGAGGCACAAGATGATGCTATTGCTGCTAGGCAGCAGGCTACGGATGCCCAAAAGCAAGCTGATACAGCTAGAGATGAAGCAGACAAGTCTGCAAAAATCATAGAGGATGCTGATAAAGGCTTGGATGCAAAAGCAGACAGCCCTAAACCGGATGAGCCTGCTCCTAAGGACAATAGTCCCGATGAAGCCAATAACCTCAAAGCAGATTCAAACACGCCTACATCCAATAAACCCGGCGATCCGACACCAAATACCCAGAGTGTTGATCCTAGCTCTTCACAACCACAGGCAAGTAATACTGATAGTAGCCCTACGCAATCACAAGCAAGTAGCAGTGATAGTACACCTACGCAGCCACAAGCAAGTAGCAGTGATAGTACACCTACGCAGCCACAAGCAAGTAGTAGTGATAGTGATCCTTCACAATCACAAACAAACAAGCCTCCCGAAAATCCTAAATCAGCAGCTTATCAGCCAGTAGATACAAGCAATGTTGATTTTAGTAGTAGTAATAATCCAACCGATTCTGCTTCGGCAACAGCTTTAAGTTCATCCGCTACAAGTAGTAGCCCAAGCAGTTCAGCTAGTTCATCAGGTGCAACACCTAGTGATAATTCAGCGACATCAGCTAAAAACGATGCAACGACATCACAGTCGCAATCGATGAGTAGTATTAGTGATTCAGCAAATCCTAAATCGTCTGTTTCTGCTGCTTCTAACGATAGCAACTACAAGAAAGGGGCAGAGAGTTTTAATAACAAGCAATCCAAGCCTTCCGCTCCTGAAGCAGATAATTCACAAACCTTAGGTGCAAGATGATGAGGTTGTTGAAGGCTTGCAGCTAAGGTTGAATGCTAGCTGCTTGCCGCTGTCTCCTAGAATCCTGACATTTAATCACTCAGAAGGGCAATATTGAGCCTTTTAGTTTGTTTTTTTGTCATCCCTGCCCGTGTGGGAATGACGCAAATTTGAATCACAGTGAGTTAAAATGGCACTACAGGTTGGGTAAAAATATGACAGGATCGCTCGCGCTGCCTCTTACCCAAAAAAAGCTAGGCTGGCGCGCCAAGCGGCAGTTCAGCGCCCAAAGCTTAACTTAACAATATCCACCTGACATTTAAGCGAAATCAATACTTATCATTTTTATAGTGCTTCGTTATAATAGCGAAAATTAATTTTTTGTTAGAACTTATGCAGCGTATTTTTATTTTTCTCTTTTCTCTATTCTTAAATAGCATGACAATCGCTTATGCTGAAAATAATTTAATTAAAATTGAGCATCAAATTAGTGATTCCGTTATTACGACAAAGATTAAAGCGAAATATACTAAAGATAAAAACCTCAATCCTTTAAAAATATCGGTACATACACAAGATGCTGTAGTCTATTTAAAGGGAAATGTTAAAAATAAAGAGGCTTTTATTAAAGCCCTAACACTTGCTAAAGAAACTAAAGGCGTTAAAACAGTTGATGCAGAAGATTTAATTATTAAAGAGGTAAACACCGCATTTACGGATGCTTATATTACAGCTAAAGTTGAAGCTGCTGTTTTAAAAGCGAAGGTTCTTGATGATGAATCAATTCCCTTGGTTGGGATTAATGCATCAACAGAGAATGGGACAGTTACCTTAACAGGAAAAGTAAAAAAGGATAAATCCATTGTCGCTATTATTAAACGCGTAAGCCGCATTCGCGGTGTAAAAAAAGTAATAGCTAATTTAAAGGTGAATAAGGATGTTTGATGAATCTTACAAAATATAAATACTATCTTTGGTATTTTGGTCGCTTTAAAATTTCCTTAATTGGTTATTTAAGGCCGAAGCTTATCCACTTTTCTAAAGAAAAGGCTGTTTTTAAAATCCCTTTGAATAGGCGCAGCAGAAATCATCTTCATTCCATGTATTTTGGTTCTTTAGCTGTTGGCGCTGATTTAGCTGGTGGCTTTCAATGTTTTTCTTATGTTAAAGAAAAAAAACTAAAAGCATCTTTAGTGTTTAAATCTTTTCAGGCTCAGTTTATACAGAGACCAGAATCAGACGTTTATTTTGTTTGTGAGCAGGGTGAAGAAATAAGGGCTATGGTTGATGAGGCGAGTCAAACTGGTGTGCGTCTTAATAAGCCGGTTAGTATTAAAGCCTATATTCATTATCTTAAAGAGCCACAATTAGTCGCTGATTTTATTTTAGAGCTTTCTGTAAAAGTAATTCAATGAATACCTCTCATTCTGAGCACAGCGAAGAATCTTATTGAATGCAAGGTTCGATCTCGCGTAATCTCTTACTTTTCATTCAACAAGATCCTTCAAACAGCTACGTGTTTTCAGGATGACAGGCTTAGTATACCAAGCTGTCTTCAAGGTTATAAACCTAGCATTTTCATTGGTTAAAAAATGATAAAAAATCGCTTATTTCTTTTTTTAATACTGTTTATCTATAGCCTTCTTTTTTATTTTATTTTCAACTATCAATATAAGCTCGATTTTTCTTCCCTTTATTCAGCCTGTGAAGCATTGAAAAATGGGATTAACCCCTACCAAGTTTTAACAACGAGTTATTTGCCTGAAGTTAAAAAGTTACCTGCTAATTTAAATCCCCCTTTTGTGCTTTGGTTTTTTTCGCTTTTTATAAAATTAAGTTATTTAAAGGCAGTATTTTTATGGCTGATACTATCTATCGCTTTAAGTATTATTGCGGCAAGAACCTTATTTATTTTAGCCTTTACTAAAGATTCTTATTTGGAAATTTGGAGGGAATTTTATTTCTTTTATTTTGCCCTTTTTTCTACATTAATCAATATAGCGATTTTACAACTAGGTTTTCTTTTATTTTTTCTTATCATGCTAGGTTATTCTGCTCTACTTAAAGAAAGAGATGGGGTGGCTGGTTTTCTTTGGGGGATGGCTGCTGCAATTAAGTTATTTCCAGCATTGTTATTCATTTATCTTATCAAAAATAAGCGCATGAACGCGTTTAATTTTATGTTGGCTAGTTTCTTATTGCTTAGCTTTATTCCGGCTCTTTTGTATGGCACGGAGCTCTATCAGCAATATTACTCTATGTTATCTCGAGTGCTTTGGTATGGTGATAGTTGGAATGCATCCCTTTATGGTTATTTATTCCGTTTATTTATTGATAATCGTAATACTATGCAAAGCTTATTTCCTATCAAACTCGGTTTTTTTCTCTGCTTTATCATTCTGGTTTGTATTTATTATCAGAAATTAGAGCCCCTTCTCTCTGTTAAGACCTTAAAAATAAATCATCAGGGTTTTTGTTTAACCTTGATTTTCATGTTATTACTCAGTCCTTTTGGTTGGCTTTATTATTTTTCATTAATTCTTTTTCCTCTGCTTTTAAATCTAACTACTGCGTTGCAAGATAAAACAAAAAAACAGCTTTATCGCTGGTTTTTATTACTTTTTTTGCTCAATTTTCCGATTGATTATGTTAATGCTTGGGATATGAGTTTTATGGGGAGGGTAGGCTTTTATTCTTTTTATTTCTATGGACTTTTGCTTTTAGCTTATCAAACGATAAGAAATAGAGAGCTTGTGACGCAAAATTTTGAATTGAAAGAATTTGCTTTTATAGAGCCTATTATTTTATCAATATTAAGCTTAGGTCTTTTTGTGTTTATTCTCAGTTTACTCTTACGATTATTATAAAAAGAGGCTCATAAAGCCTCTTGAATCTAATATATATTTAAAGGTGCTATCTTACCTATTGTATCAATAGCGCCGTGAATGTCTGGCTCATGGTGTTTGGTAATCAAAATATATTTCATAAGAACTTCATTGTGTTAATTTGATTTTTAATGTTAAAAAACGAGTCAATGATAAGGCAAAAAAGGCATTGTTGTAAAATTGCTCTATTTATTTAAGGATTAAATTAACAGAGTTAAATCGGCTAAAAATGGCTTCTGCTTCAGGAGAGCAGCTATTGCTTATAATTTGTGTTAGCTCAAGTAAAGTTAAAGAAAATAAATCTTCCATGCTAATGCGATTCTCATCAAGCAACTCAAAAAAATTAAAGGAATAATCTAATAAAATTACAATATTGGCATAGTTTAAATTTAAAAGAGTAGGTAAAAGAGTTTTATCTCTTTTTAGATAACCGGTGAGTGACTCTTTGTCTGCAAGAGAAATCAGTTTTACAAAACTCATTTCATCTAACTTTAAGATAATTTCTTTGTTTGTAGCAAAAAATGAAGAGGCATTTTCTATTTTATTGAAAAAATTAAAAATATAACTTTTTTGTAAGGATGTTAATTTAGAAAATTCATCAAAGTTAATTATTCTCTTTTGTTCAAGACTTTCTATTAGCTCAGCCATTTTTTGCTTTAGGAGAGTTGATATGGGTTCATTTTCTGACGGTTTCAGTGATTTATGGTGGGCTAAAAATGTGCTTTGCGTATAGAAATAGGAGAGGGCGAGCTGAATATGATCTGGCCAATTTAAAATCTCTGGTTTTTTAACTGAAATGTAAGCTTTGGCTAATGCGACAACATTTTCAGTTACCCTGCATTCTTCATCTGGCTCAATATTACAGATGGTTCTAATAAAATGCTCAAAGGGATCGTTTAAAAGAATATAAAGGGCAAGAGCGGAGGTATCTTCAAGAAGATTATCTATTGAGTATCGGCTAACCCAAAATGCGATTACTCCATTCGCTAAGGGATATTCTTCACTTGCTTCACCAAACAGAGTAAATAGTTGATTTTTTGTTAAATAGAAATTATCGCTTTCGATATAGGCTTGCAAAGCTTCGATTTGCCCCTCGTTTTGGAATAACTGATACGTTTCAGCACCAACTATATCTTCTATGTCTTTTAAAGTTAAAGGCATTTTGCTTTCTTTGTGTCATGGTAACTAAAATATAACAAATGTTTATTTTTTTGCATCTTTTATTAAATAAAATGCCTACAATAATTTAGTTTAATCAACCTAAGATCATTGAAGGCATGCTATAGCTAGAAGGTTCGACTTGGAGTCGCTTCTGGAGGCATAAATCTTGCAAAAATAGCTTTAGCCTCTCCAGAATAATCAACCGTGTTTCCTTCCGATAAAAGAAGTGTTAATTCAATTAGTTCTAAAGACAATAAATTTTCTAAGCTAATTTTGTTTTTATCAACCATATTTAACAGAATGGGCGCTGCTGTTAAGAGTGCTAAAATCTTAGAATAATCTAGAGCTAAGATTTTAGCTAAGCAGTGCTTATCTCGCTTAAGATAATCTGCAAAAGGCTTTTTATTATCTAAATGAAGCAATTTCAAAAAATGAAGCAATTTCAAAAAACTTTTTTCATCTAAATTTAAAATACATTCCTTATTTGTAATAAATAGTTCTTTTGCTTCTGTAGTTCTTGGGTAAAAATCAAAAGTAAATTTTTGTTGTAAGGGGGTTAATTTATTAAACTCATCAAAACTAAGGATACCCTTCTCTTCAAGGGCTATTTTTATGTTTAATAGATTATCAAGCGCGTCTGGGGTTAATTCAATTTCAATCTCATCATATGTGTTTATATCCAATACAAAATTCTTTTCTTCAAAAAGATAGGCAAGCGCATGTTGAACATGTAAGGGGGGGGTGAGAATCTCAGGTTTAACTACTGAAAGATAGGCTTTAGTTAGGGTGATTACATCATTTGTTACTGTGCATGTAACGTGTTTAGGAATGCTGCAGATATCTCTAATTAGAGGTTCAAAGGCTTGGTTAAGAAGAGCATAAAATGAGAAACAAGAACCTCTTATATTGTCTATGGAATATTCATCAATCCAGATTCGAATTTTTCCATCAGCCTGATCGAGATCCTCATCGCCTTCACCGAAAAGCTTCATAATTTGGTCTTCTGTTAAGCTAAATTGGTCACTTTCAACGTATTGTTGAAGCTCTGGAATTTTTCCATGATTATCTAATAAAGCATAAATGTCATCGCCAATAATGATTTTTATATCGTCTATAGTTAAACTCATATTGTTGCCTTACTTATCAATTAAAGTTCAAATTATACACCATGTGGTTGTTTTTTTATACCCCTTGTTCTAATAAGGAACCTAAGCTTTCTGCTAAAAATTGAGCAATAACGAGGGTGCTTTGTCTTGTCTGCACTAAGCTTTGATTTACCTCGATTTCAAATCCGAGATATCGATGGGGAAAAAATTGTTTTCTAAGATGGCTGATAAAGCCATCACTTAATCCCAGATAAGGGTAATTCATACGCACCCTTAAATGTGGCGCTATATTTTTTAAAGAGGAACGCCATTGCGCTGCAAATAGACGTTCTTCTTTTTTACGTGAATCATAAAGTAAGCCAATATCTGCATTACGTTCAATGTTATTTAAGCTTGGAGTAAAACTATGCTGAGATAGATGAATAACTTGGAAATCAGCTTGCACCAGTTCTGTTATCTTCGCTAAGACGGCATGTCGATATGGTGAATAATAATGCTTAATTAAATCCTCTTTTTCTTCCAATTTAAGTGGCTTCGTAAATTCAGAAAACAGATCTTTATGATGTAAGCTTCGATTACAATCAATAACTAAACGGCTTACATTAGTCTTAAAGAAAGGCGCTTTAAAAAAATGTTGAAAATATTGGCCGATGTGAACTGCGCCAAAATCAATACCGCGGTGAGAATCTAATACATTAGAATCATGAAAAAGGGCTTGATAGGCTTCGGGTACTGTATTTACAGCATGTTCGCAACTGATAACTAAGGCCTTTTTCATCGGGCATCAAAAAGTTGATTATTCATAAGGCAGTGGCTTAATTCTCGATAAATAGGTTTAAATGTTTGTGTTGAAAAATCATTGCCACAGGCTTTAATTAAGCGTTCACTTAAGCTTCCTTCGCTTAAAATACGCTCAAGTACTTGTTGGCTCACTTGATCTAAATCAGTGCTTACTTTTTCTATTAATAAAGCCCAAATTTGTCTTGCTGTCATTTTACGTTTTGGTAATTGCCATTGGGTACACAAATTAGCATTATCAATTTCTGTATTAAAGCCCGTTTTAATGGTCGCATTAAAGATTTGTTTTAAGGGTTCTATGGCCATCGGATTTTTTAAAAAATAATCATCCGTATAAATCCAATGCTTAAGAATCGCAATTAGGGCAAGAGCAATAGCAATATCGGCTTTAACGCATTCCTGTGAGTCAATAATTCTAATCTCTATTGCCTTGTAATTGAATTTGGGAATTGCCGCTCTTGAATTAAGCCATTCATGCTGCAAAATACCTTCTTTATCAAAGGGGCTTATATCCTTATACATTGGCTGTAAAATCTTTTGCTGATATTCCTCTTCAGAGCAAATAAATTCAGGGATTAGATGCCCGCTAATCGAAGGAATACGTTGTTGGTTTTTCGCATAAAAATGGAGGCGAGCATCATAAAGTTCTGTTTTTTTGCCATCTAAAAAAGGGGTGCTTGCGGCGATTGCAGGTATTAAAGGCAAAATAAGTCTTATCGCATTATGTAATTTACTAAACTCATCATCGTTGGCAAAAGGTAGATTGACATGCATGCTTTGAAGATTAGCAAACCCATGCCCTTCGCAATTAAAGATTTGATCATATTGCTGATAAATATCTCTATTACCATGGGGCCAGCGTAATGTTTCTTTTAAGGGATCCATCCAGGGATGAGCACCTGAGGGTAAGAGTTGTAAATCTAAATTATAAAGATGGGGCTTAAGGTCTTCTATTGCTTTTTGAAAATCTTGTGCTATTTGGCTTGCGGGTGGTTTAGGCCCATTATTTTTTAATTCAATAACATGCATGACTAATTCATTACTAGCTGCTATTTCGCCTAAACTTGCCTCATTAACTATTTTTCCTGCTAATTTTTCTAATAAGAGCGAAGATTTAGGGCTTACATTTAATTCCCTATCGACCAACATATATTCAATTTCAATACCAACGACAGAAAAAAGCGAATAATTAGACATAACCATGCTTCCTGCGAATGCGTTGTAAAAATACATTCATAACTTGCTCATAGAGAGATTCGCCTAAAATTTCATCCTCAATGCCATAATCAATATTAGGATTATCATTGACCTCGATAACATAATGATTATCGCCATGACTTTTAATATCCACACCATAAAGACCATCACCAATTAAACGGGTGCATTTTAAGGCTGTTTTTAAAACAGCATCAGGAACCTCATATATTGGTACTGTTTCATGTGCTCCCTCTTTTTTCTCATTGTTGGCATCCCAGTTGTATATCTGCCAGTGATTTTGCGCCATAAAATAACGGCAAGCAAAAATGGGTTTATTATCTAAAATACCAATACGCCAATCATATTCTGTCGGAATAAAAGGCTGAACCAAAACTAAGTCGGAAATTTTAAAAAATTGTGAAAGTGATTTTTGCAGAGCCTTTTCATCTTCTAACTTAATAACGCCATGAGAAAAAGCACTATCAGGCCTTTTTAATACGCAAGGAAAGTCAATCTTCGGCATTTCTTTGTCATACTTACTAATGAAAATGGTCGGTGGCGTTAAAATTTGATGGCTTCGCATTAATTCAGCTAAATACACTTTATTGCTGCATTTAACTATCGATTGTGGATCATCTATGACTACTAAATTCTCTTGTTCAGCCCACCTAGAAAAATGATAGGTATAATGATTGACCGAAGTCGTTGCTCGTATAAAAAGCGCATCATATTCAGCTAAGGTTTTACAATCATTTTTTTCAAGGAAATCGACATTTAACCCCATGGATTCGCCAATATTTGCAAAAATATCCAAGGCCTTTTTGTTGGATGGTGCATTGGGCTCGTTGTTATCTACTAGAATAGCCAAGTCATGATAGCGTTGCTTTTTGCGCCATTGGTGAAAGCGTTTTTTTGAAAGATAGCTTTCTGCCGAAGCTTGCATAAATTCCATATGATGTTCGGGAACATCTTCAATGCCTATGGTTTTGACTTCTTTAATCTGCCATTGCTTTTTATATTCAAAATAAAAACGCAGCATAGGTAGAGGAAATAACCCATGTAATTTTTTAGCAAGATTGGTATGGCATTTTGCCATATTTTGGCCAAAATAAAGACTTAAGACAAATTCATCCGCCTTAATATCTTTTAAACTATGTTGAATTTCCTCATGCACGTCTTGTGATATCAATTTCGATAAGCTTGTATTGGACACGCCTTGAATACTATCAACCGAAGGAATGGGTTTATGATCTCTTGCATGTGCTAACAACGAAGCATAATAGCCAATCGTTTGATGTTCATAAGAACGGCATAAATTAATCACTCTAATTGTTTTATTATAATAATTTTCGCTCGATAAATAATCTTTAGCTGGAACAATAGATGCGAGATTGTCTAAAAAAGCCCAAGTTGAAGGTATATCCGTTACAATTATAGTTTCCATTCATCGCTCTTTGGTTGAAGTATTAATAGGTTAGCATCATAAGTAAGCACGCCTAGTAAAATTGCATTAATTAAACGATTGAGATTCACCTTGTAATAGTTATCCTGGGATATCGGATTTTCACGATGCGGATCAGCCACGACAACTAATCTTTTTTTATCATCATAACCACACAATACAACAAAATGTCCACAGGGAGTACCTTGAATATCATCATAAATGGATTCGCCTTGAGGCGTAAAGCGCTCTCTTGCACTTTGATATAGATAGGTAGCACTTAAGCCCGTTAGGATAGGTACATTTTTATGAAAATAATTTTTTAACAATTGTACACTAAGTGTATGGAAGCGTATTTGCCCGCCTAATTCTAAAAAATCAATATAGGCCTGGCTTGCTTGGATGATAGCAGAATTTTTTTTACAGTGTATTTGTTTTGATAATTTGGCAATGAGCGTTTCTTTGCATGCGCCCCCTTGATCAAACTTAAACCAAGTGGGATCAAAGACATCAAGATTATTAATATAAATGACAGCGCTAAAATTATTTTGTAAGGCATGTTTGCCTAACATCGGCGCCAAGGTGCCTCCAGATAAGGAGCGTTCTACGTCTTTAACAACCTTTTCAAGTTCTATATCCAAACCATAATAACGATAAATAGCATGCAAACTCGTAGGGCCACAGCTTTCATCATCAGGTTGGGTGTGAATTGTCAAATCAATCATGCTGACATAAACTCATTTTAAATAATCCTTTTATTTAAACTTAGATAGAGAATAATTGTTTGTCAATGCGGCTTTTTCCCTGTTAATTTTTGTTTGTGTAAATAAACCCTAGGCGATTTAAATTTACCATCTTGGCACATAAGGGCTTTGCGTAGGATGCTCCTCCGCCCCTCGTCTTTACGAGCGCTAGCGAAGCAATTGTTCGGATTTACAATCGATCACCGTTCTGGATTGCTTCCCAAGGCTCGCAAAGACGTAAATGAATAGCGCATACTTAAAACAGTGCAGGATGATAGCCAAAATATAGAAAAATATTTTTTGTTCAGCAAGTATAGCAATAGAGCTAATATATTGATTTAGTTAAATTTGTTTATAAATAATATTTAATTGAAAATACATCTGGGTTATGATGGGCTGCATTCTAAATAAGCGAGGGAAATGCTGAATGAAAAAATGGCTTTTTATCTTTTTGTTTTTTTACCAGGCAATAGCTATAGCAGAGCAAGCAGGGACTCTTTTATTCGCTACCAAACAAGTATATGTTGAAAGAGCAGGTCAAGAAAAATCAGTTTCACGAGGTGCTTCACTTTTTGTTGGCGACCGGCTTATTACTCGTGAAGGGGCTCAGGCTCAATTTAAGTATTCCAATGGTACTTTGATTTCTCTACAACCGGATTCGAGTTATAAAATCCTTTCATATACCCCTCAGGATAAAAACATACAATCTAAAGCAAGCCTTGATAGAGGCGGTTTAGAATCAACTACTCAAGGTCAGAAAAAAGCATCTTTGCAGACGCCAGTTGTTGCTTTAGCTATTAACGGAACCAAATATCGAATTGGCATTTTCTGCTCTAATAGAGCCAAAGTGACGCGTTTACCTACAGGCAAAAAAGTAACAACCAAAGGGTGTGAGCAAGCTGGTATCGAGGTAACAGAAGGTCAGGTTATTGTAAATGGTAGTTATGCATTAGGCCCAGGCGAGGCACATAATGCAGCTCTTTACAATGGGATTACTCAACAAATCACGTATGGTCCTATTGATTGGCCTGGACATGGTTGGGTTACACCAGCAGCCCCCACTCCGGCTGGTCCTAGTGCTGGTGGGACATCGTCTTCAACTACTACAAGTCAGGCATCAAACCCCGAGATTAGTGTTGTTATCCCGACAACTATAACGACGACTGTGACTACAACAACGAACTCTCAAGTTGTAGAGACAACATCAACAGCGAATACTCCTGTTCCCTTTATTCCT
This sequence comes from Pseudomonadota bacterium, assembly GCA_020161725.1. Taxonomy (GTDB): domain Bacteria; phylum Pseudomonadota; class Gammaproteobacteria; order Legionellales; family Legionellaceae; genus Tatlockia. Next base: position 40,517 of record JAIUOG010000003.1, on the reverse strand, counting down.
CCAAGTTAATATTGGATTAAAAAAGAATAAGAATAATAAAAGGCCCCAAGGGGCCTTGTTCAAGTAATAATGGAGATGTTATGAAAAAACAAAAAAGAATTCTTGCCTCTTATTTATTATGCCAGGCATTGAGTTTTGTATCCCCTGCTTCTTTTGCGGGTGCTATGGGTAATGCAGAGAATTCGCCTTCCCCGGCTGCTGGCTTCAGCGCCAATGCGGTTTACTCTTACTCTGATTTTAAATTTAATTCGTTTAACACGACCAATAGTTTCAACCGTTATAAAGGTCATTTTAATTTTTACGGCTTAGGTGGTAATGATTTTAAAATCAATGATCGTTTTAAGGCTGGGGTTTTTCTTTATCGCCTCGATACTCAAATAAATTCGGAAGTTCAGTTACCGGATTTGCCCTATTCTATTTCCCATCAAACAGTTCGTAATAATAGTATATATGGACATGTTCTTGGCCAGGCCTTTCCCTTTTTATATTTTGATTTAGCCGCAGGTTATGGTCAAAACTCAGGTAACTTATCGACTAATACTATTTTCAGTGAGTTACCACAATCTTTTGGTGATGAGCCGCTTAGTCCGCTTAAACAAGGTTATGCTAATACCTACTCCAAAAACTGGTTCGTTAACATTGCAGCTTTGTTGAACAAATCGTGGGGTAATTTTAATCTCAGCGGTAATGTTATTTATTTATATACGGAAGTCCTACAAGATCCTTATTCAATTGATTATCTCTATCAGATTGAAAAGCTTCATGTTGAGCATTTACAAAATAAAGCGTCTTTCCTTTTAGAAAATGCTGAAATTGGTTATCGCTATAATTCAATGATGCAACCATTCTTCAACGTGGGTCTAATCCAAGTTCTTAGTTTTGATAATAGCAGAAACTTATTGCCGATAGGTTTTATTGGCCCTGCCCCTGCACTGAACCTTGATATGAATGGTTATAAAGTAGGTGGTGGTATTAACCTAACCTATAAGCGATATTTACTTCGTTTCGAACAGCAATATTTTGAGAGAAGTTCTGCCTATCGTGCCAACCAAAGTACTGTAACTTTTAGAGTCAGTATTGATTAATCAGTAGAAAATTTGAGGTAACAGCGTTGAATTTTCATGCTTGGTTACGTGCAATCAAAAAAAAGCGAGCGCAATTTGCGCTTGGCCTTTTTTCTATTTTTTTCATTTTAACTCTCAATTGGTTTTCTTGGTCGCATTTTCAATATTTTTTAAAAGGAATAGATAATTTCTTTTATGATGCAATGGTGCGAACCTTTCCGCATCCAATGCCAACCATGCCACGGGTTATTGTTGTTGATATTGATAATGAATCGATAAAAAAAGTAGGTCGTTGGCCCTGGCCAAGAGATAAAATAGCAGAACTTCTCAACAATCTTAGTGAAGCCGGTGTTGTTGTTACTGCTTTTGATATTGTTTTTTCTCAGTCAGAAGATAATCTTGCGAAATCACTTTTAAGCAAGATAAACCCTAATTTACTTAAAAATAGTCATTTTAGGCAGGAGATAGAAAATTTAGCACCGCAAATTGATAATGATCAAAAATTTGCCGCCCAATTAGCTAAAAATGAAGCTGTACTGGGTTTTTTATTGCATGATCAATCTAATTTATTAATTGGTAAATTACCTCCTCCTCTTTTAAATAATAAGGGTGAGGTAATCGATGCTGCAAATTTAACGGTTCCCTCTTTTTCTGGCTATAGTGCTATTTTGCCCCTTTTCGCAGAAGCCGATAAGGTTGGTGGTTTTGTATCGAATATTCCTGATGATGATGGTGTTATTCGTAACTCTTTATTATTAGCTAAATTTAACAATAAGCTATATCCAAGCTTATCTTTAGCCACGGTAATGCGTTATTTAATGGTTGATAAAATACAATTAGAAGCGACTAAAGAAAGCAATGGAAAAGAAAAGTTACTTGCTTTTGAGGTCAGTGGAATTCGTGTGCCTGTCAATGAAAGAGGGCAAATTTTAATGCCTTTTTGGGGACCTGCTAATACAATTCCCTATTATTCTGCTGTAGATATTTTAGATAAGAAAGTCGCTAATGAAGACTTGGCTGGCTCAATTGCAATTGTTGGTTCTACTTTAATTATTTTAGCAGACTTGCATCCAACACCAATTTCACCTGTTTTTCCTGGGGTGGAATCTAATGCTAATATTATTGCTATGCTTTTAAGCCAACAATTTACAGAACAAGCAATTGATAATGTACATAAAGAATATCAAATATTATTTATGCTTGGTTTTATTTTATCTTTTATCTTACCTTTAATCGGTCCGGTATTGACTATTATTAGCTACGTTTTCTTAGCAGGTTTTTGCCTTGCTTTTTCATGGTGGCTTTTTGTTACAAAAAATATTTATTTGCCGATTGCTATCATTCTAGTTTTATTAACAACCTTAGTAATTGCTAATTTCTTTTATGAATTTATCATTGAGCGTCGTCAAAAAAATAAAATTAGGCAGTTATTTGGTCAGTATGTACCACCCTCTCATATCACTGAAATGACCGATTTTCCTGAAAGTTATAATATGGAAGGAGATACTCGTGTTATGAGTGTTTTCTTTTCTGATATTCGTGATTTTACTTCAATCAGTGAAAAGTTAACCGCAAATGGCGTAAAGAAACTTTTAAATGATTTTTTAACACCGCTGACGAAAATCATTTTTGATAATCAGGGAACTATTGATAAATATGTTGGTGATATGGTTGTGGCATTCTGGGGGGCACCTTTGCACGATCCAAATCATGCCCATCATGCTGTAGGTACTGCACTTGATATTAAAAAAGCCTTGCCTGATATTAACCAAACCTTAAATGAAATTGATTTGCCAACGGTGCAAATGGGAATGGGTATTGCAACTGGTGCAATGAATGTAGGTGATATGGGCTCTGAATTTAGACGTGCTTATACTGTCTTAGGTGATACGGTTAATCTCGGTTCGAGGCTTGAAGCATTAACAAAATACTATCAAGTTGATATCTTAGTTTGTGAATTTACTAAAGAGACTGCTCCTCAATATGTATGGCAATATATTGATAAAATAAGAGTGAAAGGGCGCTCTCAACCTTTAGCTATTTATGAGCCTTTAGGTAAAGCTTTAGAGGTGAATCAGGTTTTAGACGATGAGTTAGCTGTTTACGAGAAAGCGATTGCATCTTATTTAAAACAGGATTGGGATGCTGCTATTAATGAATTTCAGCAATTGATTAAAGGCTATAAAGATAAATATCTTTATCACTATTATTTAGCCCGAATTGATGAGTTAAAAACTGCGAATCTTGGTGCAGATTGGGATGGAACCTTTACGCATACACAGAAATAAGGAATATTAAATGAAATTGTTGTTTCTTGGAACAGCGAGTGGCTTATCAGAATCCCAAACTAATTATCATTCAAATTTAATTCTTGTTTCCAATTCAGGGAAAAAATTATTGATAGATTGTGGGACTGATATTCGCTTTTCACTAGCCCATGCCAACATCAATCCTATTGATGTGGATGCAGTTTATATTAGCCATCTCCATCATGATCATGTTGGTGGCCTTACCTGGTTTGCATTCAAGCATAAATTTAGACCCAAAGCACATAAGCCTTTATTAATTGTACACCAGGAACTGGCGCAACCTTTATGGGAACATTGTTTAGCTGGTGGGATGGAAACCTTAGAAGATGAACAGGCAAGCCTACATAGTTTTTTTAATGTACATAGTCTCTATGATAATCAAGAATTTCATTGGGAAGGTGCTAGCATTCGCTTAGTAAAAACGGTACATGTTCTGTCTAATCATCGAGTAATGCCAAGTTATGGTCTTATTCTTGGGTATAAAAAAAATAAAATTTTTATCACAACAGATACCCAATTCAACAAAGATTTATTACCCTATTATAAAGAGGCTTCACTTATCTTTCATGATTGTGAAACTTCTCATTCTCCTAGTGGGGTTCATGCCCATTTTGAGCAGTTGGTTAACCTGGATAGCCAAATTAAAAATAAAATGTGGCTATATCATTACAATGATGGTGTTTTACCAAAAGCAGAGGAAGAGGGCTTTTTGGGATTTGTAAAATGTGGCCAGGAGTTTAGGATAGATTGACAGTCAATGCCAAGAAATCCTAATTTAAATGAGTAGCATGGATAAGGATGATATTATGAATATTAATAAAAACGCTAAACTATTTGTACTCGATACAAATATTATGATGCATGATCCTAGTGCTATCTTTCGTTTTGAAGAACATGATATTTATCTCCCTATGGTGGTGCTAGAGGAATTAGACGCACATAAAACGGGTCTTTCTGAGGTTGCAAGAAACGTTCGTCAAACTAACAGAATGTTAGTTGAATTAATGTCTAATGCGAGCCATAAAGAAATTGTGACAGGTCTACCTATCCCCAGTTTTTTAAGTTCTGATAAGGTTCATACTAGTGGTCGGTTATTTTTTCAAACCGATGAATTTGATGAAATAACGCCTACTTCTTTGCCCGGTCATAAGGCGGATAATACTTTATTAGCAACAGCCTTAGGTTTACAGAAAAAGCACCCTGAAAAACAAGTTGTTATTATTTCTAAAGATATCAATTTAAGGATTAAAGCAGGTATTTTGGGTATTCCTGCTGAAGATTATTACAATGATAAGGTGCTTGATGATGTCAATTTGCTGCATAGCGGTTTGCATCTTTTAGACGATAATTTTTGGGACACCCACGCTAAAAATATTGAAGCTTGGCAGGATAGTGGCAAAACCTTCTATCGCATCACAGGCCCTATGATTAATCAATGGAATTACAATGATTGCATTAGTACTAACGATAACCAATTTCAGGCTATTGTTAAGGAATTAACTGAAAATGCAGCTGTTGTGCAAGTCGCTCGCGATTATACTCAGGCTAAGCATTCTGTATGGGGAATTACCGCACGTAATCGGGAGCAAAATTTTGCTTTGAACATGTTGCTAGACCCAGACATTGATTTTGTAACCTTACAAGGTTCTGCTGGTACTGGGAAAACACTTTTAACTATTGCGGCAGGATTAACGCAGGTTCTTGACCAAAACCGTTATAGCGAAATCATTATGACCCGGGTCACTATTCCTGTGGGAGAGGATATTGGCTTCTTACCTGGAACAGAAGAAGAAAAAATGACACCTTGGATGGGTGCTTTGATGGATAACTTGGAAGTTTTACATTCATCTCAAGAGGGGGGTAGTTTTGGTCGGGGGGCTACTCAAGATTTAATACAAAATAAAATTAAAATTCGCTCATTAAACTTTATGCGTGGTAGGACTTTTTTAAATCGGTTTATCATTATTGATGAATCACAAAATTTAACATCTAAGCAGATTAAAACACTAGTTACTCGCGCAGGTCCCGGGTCAAAAATCATTTGTTTAGGTGATATTAAACAGATTGACACACCCTATCTTACCGAAACTACTTCAGGTCTTACCTTTGCAGTAGACCGATTTAAGCACTGGCAACATAGTGCCCATATGACTTTAACTCGCGGTGAGCGTTCAAGACTTGCATATTATGCTGCAGAACATTTATAGTTGCCTGTAACACTTCATTCCATCTACCGAAGGGTAGATGGAACTCCTCCTATTTTTCTTAAGGATTTACCATGAATAATCAGGCAATAACCTTTGATGATGTCCTATTGGTGCCCGCTTATAACCATCATGAATCAAGACGTGTTGTTAGTATTGCTATGAAAGATAGATTAAACCAACTATCTTTAGAGCTTCCTGTTATGAGTTCTAATATGGATACGATTACTGAATCCAATATGGCCAATTTCATGCATTCTAAAGGTGGTATTGGCGTTCTTCATCGCTTTTTATCCATTGAAGATAATATTAAAGAGTTTAAAAACTGTGTCGGGACTACCTTTGTCTCTGTTGGTTGTAGTGATCAAGATTTAGTGCGTGCAGAAGCTTTAAGAGATGCTGGTGCTGATTACTTTTGTATCGATGTAGCCCATGCTCATGCCAAATACGTCGGCAAAACACTTAAATCTTTAAGAAAAATATTAGGTAGTCGCTGTATTATGGCGGGAAATGTTGCAACCTATGCTGGTGCTGACTATTTAGCTTCTTGTGGTGCTGATATTATCAAAGCAGGAATTGGCGGTGGTTCGGTTTGTAGCACGCGTATAAAAACAGGTTTTGGTATTCCAATGTTGACTTGTATCCAGGATTGCGCAAGAACAGATCGCTCGATTGTTGCAGATGGGGGTATCAAAACCTCGGGCGATATTGTAAAAGCTTTAGCCTTTGGTGCTGATTTTGTCATGATAGGTGGTATGTTAGCAGGGACTGAGCCTACCCCTGGTGAGGTCATTACTAAAGAGGACGGTAAAAAAGTAAAACGTTATCGTGGTATGGCATCAAGAGAAGCGCAAGAAGCCTTCCTTGGGCAAATGCAAGATTGGAAAACCGCTGAGGGGGTTGCAACTGAGGTACCTTATCGTACTAACCACAATGAAATTATGGCAGATATCATTGGTGGACTTCGTTCAGGTTTAACCTATGCAGGTGCTGATACTATTTCTGAACTTCAAAGAAAGCTTGATTATGTTATTGTTACCCAGGCAGGCCGTATTGAAAGTTTGCCGCATAAATTATTTGAAGTTTAATCCATTAAATCGTCATTGCGAGCTAGGCTCGCAATGATTGAGCCAAATAAAACCTTTCATTAGAAAAGCCAGGTGCGCCATAATAGATTAGTAGTATAATTTATTGGTCAAAGAGAGTGGCATGCCGTTAATTGATAAGAATTTGTATAATCTAATTAATACCGCCTTTCCAAGTAATAATTAAGCTAATACTTTCTCCCCATGTCTTGCCTGCAGCGGCATCTATCCCTTATTGGCTACGAAGTTCATGCAAAAGAGTAGCCTTGCTAATAGGGGTTTTGGTTTGATTAAACTTATCATTAAAGTACAAATGATTCCCGCTGGCGCGGGAATATAGTGATAATGATAAATTTATACCGCAATCGGTGCTTTGATAGTGGGTTGTGCCACATAATCAAGGATTTCAAAATCCTCAAATTGATATTCAAAAAGTGACGCAGGTTTTCTTTTAATGTGAAGCTTTGGTAAGACACCTGGTTCTCTTTCTAATTGAAGACGAGCCTGTTCCAAATGGTTAAGGTAAAGATGGCAGTCACCACCGGTCCAAATAAATTCTCCAGGCTCAAAACCGCATTGCTCTGCTACCATGTGTGTTAGTAGGGCATAAGAGGCGATATTGAAAGGAACACCTAAAAATACATCAGCTGAACGTTGGTATAATTGACAAGACAGACGGTTATTGGCCACATAAAATTGAAACAAGGCGTGGCAGGGCATGAGAGCCATTTCAGGTAATTCACTGACATTCCAGGCGCTAACAATGAGGCGTCTTGAATCAGGATTTGTCTTTAATTCTTGGATGACATTGGCGAATTGATCAATGCTTTGCCCGTCTTTGCCAGGCCAAGAACGCCATTGTTTGCCGTAAACAGGCCCTAAATCACCATTTTCATCTGCCCATTCATCCCAAATAGTTACCTTATTTTTGTTTAAATAATCAATATTGGTCTCACCCTGCAAAAACCATAATAATTCGTGGATAATGCTTCGAATATGTAATTTTTTAGTCGTTAATAGAGGAAAGCCCTTTGCTAAGTCAAAGCGCATTTGATAGCCAAAAACGGACAGAGTGCCAGTACCTGTTCGGTCTTCTTTTGTAACGCCTTCATCTAAAATATGTTTTAAAAAATCTAAATATGCTTTCATTGTTTTCTCCAAAGCAACCAAAATCCTATGATTAGCATAGGTATTGATAATAATTGCCCCATCGTAAGCCAGTTAAATAAAATAAAGCCGAGTTGTTCGTCAGGTTCTCTAAAGCACTCAATTAGAAGTCTAGAACAAGCATAACCAACTAAAAATAAACCGGACGCTTTTCCTAAGGCTCTGGGTTTAGAGGTATACCACCAGAGTAAAATAAACAGGAAAACCCCTTCTAAACCAAATTCATAAAGCTGTGAGGGATGTCTTGGTTGACCATCTGCTGTAGGAAAAACCATAGCCCAAGGCAGATTGGTAGGCCTACCCCATAACTCGCCATTAATAAAATTACCAATTCGCCCAAGACCTAAGCCAATAGGAATTAAGGGGGCTATAAAATCAGTAATATCTATAAGCCGTTTTTTAGTTCTATGAGCAAAGAGGCACATGGCGATTAAAACACCAATTAACCCCCCATGAAAGGACATGCCACCTTCCCATATTTTAAATATAGACAAGGGTGAATGGATTAATTCTTTGGTATTATAAAAAAGCACATAACCTAAGCGACCCCCTATAATAACGCCAAGAGCTCCATAAAAAATAAGATCGCTAATTTCTTCATCAGTCCAGGCAAGCTTATAGCGTTTTGTGCGAAATCGAGCAAGTGCGTAGGCTGCTATAAAGCCTAAAAGATACATTAAGCCATACCAATGCACTTTAACTGGCCCGAGACTAAAGGCAACAGGATTAATGGCGGGATATTGAAGCATGCTAAGCCTATTTTAGTAAATTAATCGCAGTTAATATTAAAAGAACAATAAAGCAGTATTTTACTTGGTTTACCGGTAAAACATAGGCTAGTTTAGCGCCTATTGGTGCAAAAAAACTAGAAAAAAGAGCTAATAGACCAACGGCAGGCCAATAAACAAAACCGGTTGAATAAGTGGGTAAATTCGGTTCATTCCAACCGGTTAAAATAAAGCTGATGCTACCAATTACACCCACCGTCAGTGTGCAAAGTGAAGATACTGGTGCAATTTTTTTCATTTCAATACCACAATAATGAAGATAAGGAATGATAAGAATGCCACCACCTACACCAAGTAAACCTGATTTTAGACCGATAAAAAAACTAACTAAGCGATTTATCCATGATGCAGGAAAATGGCTTTCTTTGTGGGCTTTTTTTACCATATCAAAACCCATTTTGCCTGCTACAAAAAATAAAAAAATTCCGAAGATAATTTTAAGGATATAAGTTGACATATAATTAGCTAAAATTGCGCCTGCTACCGTACCTACAGCAATGCCTGGAAATAGTTTTTGAAAGACGGGCCAAAGAATAGGGCCTTTTTTAGCATGAGCTCTAATCGAGTTAGGGGCAATGAAAATCATTACGGCAAGTGAAGTTCCTGCTGCAATATGCATCAGTACCGCCGGAGGAAACTGAGGGTTATCACGGAAGATAAAAAGCAGTGCCGGAACAATAACGACTCCACCACCAATACCTAAAAGACCAGATAAAGAACCAGCAAGCATGCCAGCAATAGCATAAGCAATAAGGCTTATTAGCAGAGTCATATTAAGATTTTCCTGCGCGAATTAAACCACCTAAATTAAGATCTTCTAAGGCTTTTTGTAGATGCAACCTGACTTCCTGTGGATGATCGAACTCTAAGACATCAGCTAATATTTTTCTGGCATTAGCGATAGAAATATTACGAATGACCCATTTAACTCGAGGTAGACTCGTGGAATTCATGCTTAAAGTATCAAAGCCCATGGCAAGAAGCAGAATAACAGCCAAGGGATCGGCCGCCATTTCTCCACAAATAGAGACTTCAACGCCTGCACCATGACCTCCTTCTACAATACGCATCAAGGTGCGAAGCATTGCTGGGTGGAAGGAGTCATAAAGATTGGCAACACGGGCATTATTCCTATCCACAGCCAAAAGATATTGGGTTAAATCATTTGAGCCTACTGATAAAAAATCAACACGTTTAGCAAGTTCACGCGAAAGATAAACTGCCGCAGGAACTTCTATCATTACGCCAATTTTAGGTTTTTCAATTTGATAGCCTTCTTCTAAAAGCTCATGGTAGGCTTGCTCAATGAGAAAAGACGCTTCTTCTACTTCACTTAAATTAGTGACCATCGGTAACATAATACGAAGATTGTTAAGTTCTTCGCTAGCTCGCATCATGGCGCGAACCTGTAATAGAAAAACATCAGGATGATCAAGTGTTATGCGAATACCACGCCATCCTAAATAAGGGTTTTCCTCTTCTACAGGAAAATAGGGTAAAACCTTATCACCACCAATATCAAGAGTCCGCATTGTCACCAAGCTAGGCGCAAAGGCTTTTAAAATCTGGCGATAAATAATTTGTTGTTCGTCTTCAGATGGGAATCTATCACGACTCATAAAAGGAACTTCAGAGCGATAAAGGCCAACCCCTTCGGCACCCACACTCATAGAAAGACCCGCATCCATTGCAAGGCCCGTATTGACTTGTAAAGAAACACGATAGTTATCTGTGGTTTCTGCAGGCTTATCACGCAAACTAATCAAGCTTTGGTTTAATTCTTGTTCCTCTTTCGCTAATTTTTTAAATTCAGCAAGAACAATTCTTGAAGGGGAAACATAGACCTGCCCATAATAACCATCAACAATGACGGCTTTTTTAGATAAAAATTCCGCTTTAAGACCGCGCACGCCCATCACGGTTGGTACACCTAGGGCGCGGGCAAGAATAGCCACATGGGAATTATTGGCTCCCTTGGCAGAAACGATACCGGCTAATTGCCCTTCAGGCACCTCAGCCAAGGCAGCAGCTGTCACTTCCTCACCAACTAAAATGGTGCGTTTAGGGTAATCAATTTCTTCTTTTTGATTGCGTTGTAGTTCTGCTAAAACACGTCGACCTAAATCGCGAAAGTCACTGGCTCTTTCGCTAAGATAATCGTCTTCCATGCTTTCAAATTGTTGAACATGCTTTTTAATAACGGTAGCTAAGGCTGCCTGGGCGCTGATTTGCTCTTTTTTAATTGTTTCTTCAACTTCCAAGCCTAAGCTATCGTCATCAAGAATACGGAGGTAAACATCGAATAAGGCATGCTCATCTTCAGCAACAGTTGCTTTCATCCGCCGGCTTAAGCGCTGCATATCTTCACGTGCAATCTGCAACGCTTCATAAAAGTCTTTAATTTCTTCTTCAATGCCATCGACAGTATGGCGAGGAACAGCATCAATATCGGCAGGCGGATAAATGACAATCGCAGTACCAATACCAACGCCAGGTACGGCTCCTCCACCAACTAAAGACATAGGGTTGGTATCGGCTTTTTTATCAGTACCAACTACTTTAGGCTGTGTCAGATCGTTTAATTCACCAGTGGCCTCAGCATGCGCAATGATACCGCCTAACTGAGCTGCTAAGGTAATTAAGAAAGCCTCTTCAGCATCATCAAAGCAGCGAATGCTTTCTTGTTGTACAACTAATACGCCGTACAATTTACGATGTTGAATGATAGGTACACCTAAGAAGGCAGATAAATGTTCTTCACCTAAAAGAGGGTTTTGATAAAAATCGGGGTGCTTTGGCGCATTTTCAATGTTAATAGGCTCTTCACGTCGACCTATTAAACCAATAAGGCCACAATCCATGCCAATACGCACTCTTGATTCCGCTTGTTTATTTAAGCCTTCTGTCGCAATTAATACGTATTCAGCATGTTTATTATCAATCAAAAAAACGGAGACGGCATCAGCGTCAACCGCTTTGCGAACGCGCTGGACCAAAATGGTCAAGGCTTCGGTTAAGTGGCTAGCAGTAGTTACATCTTGTACAATTCTTTTAAGTATTTTTAACATTTATCGATTATGATTACCTCGCTTACGACGCATTCCAAAGGGTGTTCGACGTTTTTTTAACAAATATTCCAACTCTTTCATCGCCTGGGCATAAACCTGTCTTTTAAAAAAGATAACTTGCTCTGGTGGCTCGTGATAATCAATCCAACGCCAACTATCAAATTCAGGTGAGTCGCTTAAGTCTAAACGCACCTTTTGCTCAGAGGAAACCAGTCTTAATAAGTACCATTTCTGCTTTTGGCCAATAACTAAGGGTTCGGTGCCATGGCGTAAATATTGTTTGGGTAAGCGGTATTTTAACCAACGCTTTGTAGCACCTAAAACCTCCACATCGCACTTTTCTAACCCAACCTCTTCTAGTAATTCCCTATACATTGCTTCTAGAGATGATTCGCCCGTTGCTAAACCACCCTGTGGGAATTGCCAAGCATCGTGACCATTACGCCGACCCCAAAATACCCTGCCCGATTGATTGGTTAGAATAATACCCACATTCAATCGATAGCCAGCTCTATCAATTACCATACGTCACTGCTTTTCATTAAACTCTTAATACCTTGATTTTTCCACAAAGTAGAAGGCTTTAGCAATGAAAATGACAGATCTTTTAGACTATTTTATGAAAAGATTCACCAAGTTGGAAAATGAGAGGTATAATTTGAACAAAGAACACAAATAAGTTGCTATGAAAAAACAAATTCTCATTTTAAATACAGGCGGCACTATAAGCTCGATTAAAACAAAGAGAGGCTATGAGCCAGCCGAGCATTATGTTGAAAAAGCCTTGAAAGAAATACCCATTCTTTCTCATGCTGATATGCCTTATTATCAGATTAAAGAATATAGCCCCTTGCTCGATTCCTCCAATATGACGGTTGCCGATTGGAATCGTATCGCCTCTGATATTGCATCACATTATGAACAATTTGATGGCTTTATCATTTTTCATGGCACGGATACCATGGCTTATACTGCATCAGCTCTTTCTTTTATGCTGGAAAATCTGGCAAAACCAGTCATTATTACAGGCTCTCAAATTCCTTTGTCTGAGGTGCGTAATGATGCCTTAGATAATGTATTAACCTCACTTTGGCTTGCTGCCAATCATGATTTAAATGAGGTCTGCATTTATTTTAACCAAAAATTGCTGCGCGGTAATCGTAGCCAAAAAGTCAGTGCGCTTCGTTTTGATGCCTTTGACTCACCCAATTACCCACCCTTAGCTTCGATTGGTATCAATATTGAATTGTTTAAAGAGCGTTTATTAGCTAAACCTAAAAAGCCTTTTTCCTTGCAAAAAATTGAGCCGCAATTTATTGCTAATTTTCGCCTTTTCCCTGGCTTTGCAACAACTATTCTTGATTATATTTTGCAAGAGCCACTAAAGGGTTTAATTTTAGAAACCTATGGCGCAGGTAATGCGCAAAACAATGAGCCCCATTTTTTAGAGAGCTTAGAAAAGGCAACCCAAAGAGGTGTCGTTATTGTTAATTGTACTCAATGCCAGCATGGTGCCGTTTCAATGAGCCAATATGCCACAGGCCATAGTCTCAAAAAAGTAGGCTTAATTAGTGGTCATGATATGACGCCGGAAGCGGCTCATTGTAAATTGCTCTATCTTTTATCGAAAAAGATAGAGCTTAAAGCAGTCAAGGAATTGATGGAACAAGACCTTTGTGGTGAACTTAGTCATATGATGGTTTAATTGAAGTCTAAGGCCATTTAGTTACCGTCATTACGAACATCGTGAAGCAAGCCCGTTCGGATTTACATTAACTACCGTTGGGTTGCTTCGCAAAGACGAGATTGTATTTTTCGTAGCCTTGATGAAGTGAAACGTAATCAAGGTTTAAACCAACCTTCCTTGGTTACGTTTCACTGCACCAAGGCTACATTAAAATCCGTCATTGCGAACATCGTGAAGCAATCCAGTTCGGATTTACAATTAACCACCTGTTCTAGATTGTTTCGCCAAGGCGGATAGCAAAACTGATATTCCTATATCTTCAGCGCATCTGAGGTGTTTTGGCTTTACCATTCTTAGCATTTGGTTTACCTCCACCTTGAGTATGAAATCCACTTGGATTGGCTCCCACTGAGGGCAATGGCTCTGGATTAGGTTTAGGTGCTACTGAAGAAGATGATGGTTCTTGATTGGGTGTAGACGCTATTGAATCGGATTGTTTTGCCGAAGAAGAGGCCGTCATAGCTTCAGTATTATCTGGCTCAAGTTCAATTTCAGGACTTGGTTTTGGTGCTGAAGATTTATTAGAGCTACTAAGAAAGGAGAGTAAAGCGACTACCTCTTGTGCAGAAACATTTTCAGTGTATTGTTGTTCTTTAGCTGCTTGGAGTTGATTCTCTAATTTAACTTCTAAATCAGTAAGTTGTTGTAAGCTAATGGCAACTTGTCTATTCGGCATCGCTTCAAACTGTTTTTTAAAAGCCAACAAAACAGCCTTCGTTTTTTCCAATAAATTGATACCAACTGTTTGTTCTTGTTCTGCCTTTTTATAGAGATAGGCTTGTTCTTTAAATGCTATAAACGCCTTCTCAAAAGCCATTGGATTACAAGATGATTTTTCATCTTCTAATCGTTGTTTTTCTTCTGTTTCTTTTCTTTTCACCTCTTCTTGTTTTGCATGTTGTTCTTTTTCTAACTTTCTTAAAATCTCGCTTAAACGTTTTAAGGTTTGCTCTAAAATTCCACCACCAGGAGAAAGCTTTGGCAGTTTAAAATTGATAACGGTAGCTAATATAACGGATGCTGCTATTTCTTGTCCTCCCCCTACCCCAAAACTTTTACATAGATCTGCATTTAATAGATATAAAAGCTTGGTTGATTTACTCACATCTAGCAGTTGAAGCTCTTCGGCATTTGGTGCACTTGCATGACCTTCAACCATTTTTTTACAATCTTTTAAGATATCAATGACAGCGTTTTTTTTCTGTTCTGTAAGCTCTTTGAATAATTTTTTTAATGATTCAGACCAATTGGGTTTATGATGGGCAACTAATTTAGCATAGAAATAAGCTGCTACGTTAAATTCAAAAATAGCGAGTGGTTTTGTTTCTTGATTTAACCGTGTTTCAACTTCTTTATGGGAACCTTTTTTAAATTCAGCAAAAGGAATATCTAGTAATTCCGCATCTTTTAATGCGTCATATAAATCAATTAAAAAAGACTTACATAACGTTAAGCTAGTAAAATAGCTTCCTTCTTTACCTTCTGGGGTAAGAAGTTCTGCATCAAGTAAGTTTAATAAATCGGTATAATGATCAATATCGGATTTTTTTATGATTTTTTCTTCACCTGTAATGCTGGATTGATTTAATGCAAGAATCTTGTCCCTAAGTTCACTAGAAGAACTCCGTTTTTTCTCGGATATCTCAGCATCACGCCCGATTGGTATACCTAACCAAGGTTTAGTTATGGCATTTGAAAGCAAAGTTAGTCCTTGATTAATAGCACCATTATCTTTGTCCTTCGATGATTTGGAATACTCTTTTAGCTCTTTAATTAAAAATTCCTTCATATAGTAAAGAAAAATCGTGTCTTCCATTGCTCTACTCCTTTTGAGGCGATTTTTTGTGGTAAGCTATTAAGCAGCATTTATTCCTATGCTTATAACAGTCTGTTTTAATTAGAGGCCTTTCGGTTAAAAAAATGGCCAAGAACGGAGTTTACACTATTCATGTCTATAGAAATAGTCATCTTGGCAGCAGGCCAAGGAAAAAGAATGTATTCGAAAATGCCAAAGGTTTTACATAAACTGGGTGGCAAAAGAATGCTTGAGCGCGTGATTGAAACAGCTCAAAGTTTAAAACCTGCAGCTATTCATGTCATTTATGGTCATGGTGGTGAAGTTCTGCCTCAAACACTTGCTCATTTGGAAGTGAATTGGATTTTACAAAAGGAACAGTTAGGTACAGGGCATGCCATTATGCAAGCCTTACCTCATGTTAAGGATAATTCAACAGTTTTGATTTTATCAGGCGATGTCCCTTTAATTGAGTTCCAAACTTTGGAGGCCTTGGTTAAAAAGGGAGAATCTTCGCTAACGCTATTAACGGCTATTTTAGCTAATCCTTTCGGTCTTGGGCGAATTTTAAGAGATGAAAAAGGAAGTATTAAAGCGATTGTTGAAGAAAAGGATGCGAATGAAGAGCAAAGGGCGATACAAGAGATCTATAGCGGTATTTGTACTGCCAGAAGAGAAGATTTAGCTCGTTGGTTACCTAAATTAAATAATAACAATGCGCAGGGCGAATATTATTTAACGGATATCATCCGTTTAGCAGTCGAAGAAGGGAAAGAAATTGGCTCTAATTTAGTGGCTAATCTTTATGAGATTCAAGGGGTTAACAACCGATTGCAATTACAAGAATTAGAGCGTATTTATCAGCAAAATGAAGCAAAAAAATTAATGCTTCAGGGTGTTGGTTTTGCTGATGCAGCTCGTTTTGATCTTCGTGGAAGTCTTGAATGTGGGGAAGATGTCTTTATCGATATCAATGTGGTTATTGAGGGTCGAGTGAGGATTGGTCGAAGCACCATTATTGGGCCCAATTGTGTTTTAAAAAATGTTAATATTGGTGAAGATTGTGAAATTTTTGCTAATTCCGTTTTAGAAGAGGCAACACTCGCTAATCATTGCCAAATAGGTCCTTTTGCCCGCCTTCGACCAGGTACTCAATTAGCCAATCATTGCAAAATTGGTAATTTCGTTGAAACCAAAAATACCTTTTTAGATGAGCATTCTAAGGCTAGCCATTTAACTTATCTAGGTGATACAACGATAGGAAAAGCAGTCAATATAGGTGCTGGCACTATTACTTGTAATTATGATGGTGTAAATAAACATAAAACTATCATTGAAGATGGGGTTTTTGTAGGGTCAGCAACTCAATTAGTAGCGCCTGTGAAGGTTGGTGCTCATGCAACCATCGGAGCTGGTAGTACTATTCGTGATGATGTGCCTGCCAATGAACTGACTCTGACCTTTTGTAAGCAAAAAACAGTATATGGTTGGCAGAGACCTAAAAAGAAATAGCTATTGTTTTCGTCAGGTGGAGTGTAGGGGAAGGTGGTTAACCTTTGCAGTGCCCCCTACCAACCACCACTGAACTCTAGGGTGAATAATTAATTAGCTGCTACCAGGGCTTCCTAAAGCTTGGCCGGCTATTACCTTAGTCTCGTCAGGATCCATTTTTTGAATAAATAAAGACGTTGCTTGAAGAAGTTTTTCTGTTTCGTTTGAAAAATCAACTGGGCTAAAAGGGCCTTTTATTGCTGCATAGATAATATAACCAATTATCAACATACCGACGCAAGCTAAAATATTAATTAAGACGTTTAAACTATTTTGAACAATTGGTTTTGCATAACCCCTTAATTCTGAACCGATTTTTAAATGGGTCTCAATTAAAGCCAAAGAATTTTTTTGCCATGCGATTAAATCTTTTGTTCCGGCAACATAGTCGTCTGCTTCTTTTTTCAGATTGTTATAAAGTGTTTGAATCAAGGTCTTATTTTCTATATTAAAATTCATTGGATCATTTAGCTTATCTAATTCGTTGAAATAGAGGCTTAAGACGCTTGGACGTATGGATATGTTTTTTTCATGGGGAAATAAACTATGCCTTGGCGGAGGACTAAATTTGGTTGCTGCTGTTTTTGGGGGTTGATGCTCAGCAATAATTTTATTTGTAAAATCGCGATCTTTGATTAACTCTAAGTTAGCTCGGTGAGCAGACCAAGTTGCTTTTATCTCAGCAATTAAGTCATGCTTATAATTATTCAGCCTCTCTGCATAATAGCTGCCTATCTCATTAATTAAATCATCAAAACTATAGTTTTGATTTTCATTTCTTTCCATTGCCTTCAACAGCTCTCCGAAGTCTCTATTTAATTTAGCATCAGTTATACTGTTAATTTCTTCACCGAAAAGCTGGATGGCTTTTTTAAATTCCTCACTAAGAATTTTTTTTGCGTCCTCTTTTAAATGAAAATGATCTAATTGGTAAGAATTGGTTTTAAGTTTAGATTTTAACTCGATTATGTGAGTTCTGCGCTCGGTAATTTCCTTTGTTAAATTACTTAAGTCTGAATATTTTTGAGCTGCGGACTTAATTTCAGTTAAAATAGAAGTCAATTGAGATGGAATAATTGCTTCATCTATTTCATATAATTTTTCAATCTTATTTTTGAAGCTAGAATCATCCCAAATGGTTGCTTGCTTAGTGGGCGAAGAAATTATATTTTGCTCTCTTAGCCATAGATATAAAAGGTTAGTTTTCTCTTCGTCAGAAGGTTTAGCAATTTTCGCAAACTCGATTTCTAGTAAGTCAGAAATAATAGTGGCAAAATTAGTGCGATTATCAAACAAATAACCTGATTGAAGATCTATAATATCTGAATAAGATATACGATCGAGACCGCCTAAATACTGAATTTTTTTCCAGAAATCAATATCAGTAAACTTATCTTTAAGTCTCTTAATACATGCAGCTAATAAAGTTGAATGGTGCTCTATCTCAGCTGTAGCGTTTTTAATGCCCTGTTGTAAGCCAATATATTTTTTATAGGCTTTCTGTCCTGAATACACAGGGCTGTAGTACTTTTCAACCGTTTTAAACTGCATCGTTTTTCGTGTATATTATAGACATTATGTTTTATATTGACACATGGTGGTGGTGTCGTCAAGTTAATTGCTGTCAGCACGTAGTAAGTAGCCTTGATGCAGCCGAAGGCGTAATCAAGGTTTGGCCTTTCTTTAAAAAAATTCAAAACCTTGCTTAAGCTTCGTTGCGCCAAGGCTACTTGAGACAAAGGATGATTACTCTTTATTTAAATAAGTACGTCTTTCAGTCATTGTTTCGATACTGTTGATGACGGATTGGTGGCAAACTTCATACATAATGGGAATATCTTTAAGAGGGGTTTTTTGATCAATCATATAGGCGATGAAAAAACTATCCTGCCATATTTTCTCATTTTTCTTAGCCTTCGCTTTGCCCCAAAGAGCAGTCCATAAAAAATGAAATAACCATTTACTGCGCTTTTTTTCAAACTCATTGGCAAATACATCTTCAATTGCCTTTTCCATGTTGCAGACTTTGATACCATCAACAAAGCTTGAATTACGATTGACTAATTTATCGATATTAGCATTCTCAACATACCAGGATTCAGTAAATTTTTTAGAACTTGACCAGTTTTTGGAGCGATGTAATGAATCATGAATTGCTTCTTGTGTAAAAGGGCTAATTTGAACGCTTAATTGCTCCATCAAATAGTTAATATCGATAGATTTAGGTTTAAAATGAAGCCCTAGTAATTCTTGGATTTCTAAAAAATGTAAATTAGGCATTTCACCCTGTTGTATGCTAAGGCTTAAGAAATGCTCTGTCATTTCAATTAAATAAGGTAAATCAACTTCGCGAAGGCTTAGGCTATTGTGGAAGGCCTCATTGTAATAATTCACTAATTCTTTAGCAGGAATGGCAGGTGTTATCCACGCATCTTTAATCCCTATCCCATCTTTAAATAAAAGGCCACCAAGCTTGTATTTACGACCCTCTTTTATTTGGATGAAAATACCCTGTGCACCACTACCATCAACTTCACTAGCCTTTATTAGAATTTGCGGTATCTTGGTTTTTTCGTGTGCAAAAACGGCACCCTTTTTACGTTGTAATTTTAACCAAAAATTAAATCTTTCTTGCTCTTCTTCTGAATGCCAATGCTTAATTGCTTGTAAACGCGACAAAGAAATGGGACTTAATTCAATCCTTTCGATAATTTGATTAAAGGTTTCTTTAACAACTGCTCTGACTTCACTATTAGGGTGAAGCAGTAATAAAAGAGCAATATCTTGACCTTCTTCAATACTATATAAATCCAATAATAAATCGATAAAGAAATCAGCCGGCATGGCATAGCTTTGCGCGAAAAAATTTTCGGTAATATCAAAGATAGATAAATCGCTGGATAAATCATTAATTAATTCGCGAATCGCTTCAAGATGGTCCTCTTCTTCATAGGTTACTATTTCATCTTCTTGATTAGCTAACTCAAAGTAGGCATTTTTTAATTCATTATTTAGGTCTACCTGCATCTCGTAAAAGGAATTTAAAACGGGTAACCAGAAACTTAAACTATGGGTGAGTTTGTTGATTGAGCCTGCTAGCTTCACCATAAGTAGATCTAAGCTTTTAGCGGCCGCTTTGTTATTATTATCACCTGCCGTTTGTAATTGCGAGATACAAAGATCTAAGGCAAAAACAAGTGCTGAATAATAAGCCCTTTGGTCATTAATCGTTTCTTCTTCGATTTCTTCGATAAGCGGAATAAGCTCTAGGCTTGAGTTGGGTTCTTGCAGAAAAAAACTATAATCTCCCAATTGGGGCTCATGTTCTGCTTTGATTAGGTCGGTAATTTTTTGGATATGTTCGTTGATTTGTTGCAAAGAGGTCATTTATTAATAACCTGCCTGGGTTTGCCATGTTCATCGATGGCAACGAAAACAAAAATGCCTTCAGTCACTTTATATTGATCACCAATGGTTGCAGATTCTGCCCACACTTCAACTGCAATAGTCATTGACGTACTACCGCATTTAATCAATTCGACATGGCAGCTTACAACATCACCTACATGTACAGGACGCAAAAAAGTCATGCTATGAATAGCTACAGTGACAGCTCTTCCACGAGAAATCTTTTTAGCAAGCACGCCAGCTGCTAAGTCCATTTGCGATACTAGCCAGCCGCCAAAAATATCACCATTAGCGTTAGTATCAGCTGGCATAGCTAGTGTTTGGATGGTAATTTCACCACGAGGGCTAGTCATTTGAACCACGCTTTAATTTGGCTAAAGCATCTGCCATTGCAGTATTAAATACTGCTTTTTTAACAGCAGGTCTATTATCCTGATTGGGTTTTTTAACCGGCATCACTTTCTTCGTTGGTTTTGCCTCTACCTTATTAGCGACTGCATCGGGCTTTTTAGCATGCACAGGTTTTTTAGCGTCTTCATTTAATTTCATGCTAAGGCCAATACGTCGACGTTCTTTATCAACTTCAATTACCTTAACTTTAACAATATGACCTGCTTTAACTAAGCTATGAGGGTCACTAATAAACTTATCCGTCATGGCTGAAATATGTACTAAACCATCTTGATGTACACCGATATCAACAAAGGCACCAAAATTGGTTACATTTGATACCACTCCTTCTAAGATCATACCGACTTCAAGATCTTTAATATCTTCGATACCTTCTTTAAAGGTAGCTGTTTTAAATTCAGGACGTGGGTCGCGGCCTGGTTTTTCTAGTTCGCGTAAAACATCGCGAATGGTAGGAAGACCATAGGTCTCATCAACAAAGAGTTCTGCATTGATGCTCTGTAAAAGACTTTTATTACCAATCAGTTTAGCTAAGTCTAGTTTTTGATTTACCAAAATCTTTTCAACTAAAGGATAGGCTTCCGGGTGTACAGCAGAGGAATCCAAAGGATTCTCACCTTGCATAATACGTAAAAAGCCAGCAGCTTGTTGGAAGGTTTTATCGCCCATGCGTGCGACCTTTTTTAAATCTTCACGTGTTTTATAAGCGCCATTTTCATCGCGATATTGCACGATGTTTTTAGCTAAGCCTTCATTTAGGCCAGATATACGAGCTAAAAGAGGGATTGATGCGGTGTTAACGTCAACGCCAACGGCATTTACACAATCTTCCACAATCCCATCAAGGCTTCGTGCAAGGCGAGCTTGGTTCACATCATGCTGATATTGACCAACACCAATAGCCTTAGGTTCAATTTTAACGAGTTCAGCTAGAGGGTCTTGCAAGCGCCTTGCGATAGAAACAGCCCCTCTTAGGCTTACATCAAGTTCCGGGAATTCTTTTGCGGCTAATTCAGAGGCTGAATAAACAGAAGCGCCTGCTTCAGACACGACCATTTTAGCTAAGTTAAGGTCTGGATACATTTTAATGAGTTCGCTAACTAAGCGCTCTGTATCTCTAGAGCCTGTACCATTACCGATACTAAAAAGATTAACCTGATATTTAGCGGCTAATTTAGCTAATTCAGCAATAGATTGATGCCATTCGTTCTGTGGTGCAAAAGGAAAAACCGTTGAATAATCAAGGACTTTCCCCGTTGAATCGACAACAATTGCTTTAACTCCAGTGCGAATGCCAGGATCAAGTCCAATGGTAATCTTTTGGCCAGCGGGGGCTGCTAGTAAGAGATCATGTAAATTACGGGCAAAAACTTGAATTGCCTCTTCGTCGGCGGATTCTCTTAAACGAGTTAATAGCTCTAATTCTAATTTGGTTAATAATTTAATTTTCCAAGTTTGACGAACGGTTTCTGCAAGCCATGCATCAGCAGGTCTTTTCTCATCATTAATTTTGAAAAATTGAGCAATTTTACGCTCACCAAAGCTTTCATCAGCTAAGACTAAGCTAATTTGCAATACAGATTCCCGGCGGCCTCTAAAAAGAGCTAAGGCTCTGTGAGAAGGGATTTTTTTAAGGGCTTCTGAGTAGTCAAAATAATCAGCATATTTAGCTGCGTTTGATTTTTTATCCTGGCTTTTTTTCTCAGCAGATACAGTTGATTTTAAAGTACTTTCTTGCCAAACATATTCGCGCAATTCGTTGATAAGCTCGGCATTTTCTGCAAAAAGTTCCATTAGAATTTGCTTTGCGCCCTCGAGGGCTTCCTCGGGAGTATTAATCGAAGCGTCTGGACTAAGGAATTCAGCTGCTTTTTCTAAAGGAACGAGGCTTGGGTTTTCCCATAAAGACATTGCTAAAGGCTCTAAACCTGCTTCTTTAGCTAATTGCGCTTTGGTGCGACGCTTTGGTTTGTAAGGAAGATATAAATCTTCAAGTCGAATTTTGGTATCAGCGGCAAGAATGGCTGCTTCCAATTCGGCGGTGAGTTTATCTTGCTCGCGGATGGATTCTAAGACGACCTTACGACGCTCATCTAATTCTCTAATATAGTAAAGACGTTCAGCCAGGTTACGTAATTGGGTATCATCTAAACCTTCCGTTGCTTCTTTACGGTAACGGGCAATAAAGGGAACTGTTGAGCCTTCATCCAATAATTGAATTGCTGTGTCTACCTGGGAAACTTTAACTTTTAATTCATTAGCGATGATTTCCGCAGCAAGCAACATCTTTTGAGCCATTAATATCCTCGTAAAACATTAAACAAAACTTTGCCATTATATACCCGAGCTCTTTCAAAATGCTAGATTTTAGGCGAATTGATTTTTTTGACCTTCGCTTTTTTAAAAGTGAGTAATAGAGCGTTCTATTGCAAAATTAAATAATAAGAGAGATCCTCTGGGGGGAGAGGGTATAAGTGCTAGAGCTGTTTTTAATATTTCTCCCTCTCCCCTTGTGGGAGAGGGTGCCCGTAGGGCGGGAGAGGGGTATTTGCTTATTCTACTGTAACTGATTTAGCCAAGTTTCTAGGTTGGTCGACATCAGTACCTTTAGCAACTGCCACATGATAAGCTAATAATTGCAAGGGAATGGTATAAACGATAGGTGCAATCCAAGAACCACAATTAGGCACAGGAATGAGTTTTGCACCATTAGGTTCCCAGGTTCTTGAATCATCAACGAATACAATTAACTGGCCGCCTCTAGCACTTACCTCATGAAGATTTGATTTCAGTTTATCTAAAAGTTCATCATTCGGTGCTACGACAATAACAGGCATATTCTTATCGACTAGGGCAAGAGGGCCATGTTTTAGTTCGCCAGCAGGGTAGGCTTCAGCATGAATATAAGAGATTTCTTTTAATTTAAGTGCTCCTTCTAAGGCAACTGGATAT
Organism: Pseudomonadota bacterium; assembly: GCA_020161725.1. GTDB lineage: Bacteria > Pseudomonadota > Gammaproteobacteria > Legionellales > Legionellaceae > Tatlockia. Next base: position 16,968 of record JAIUOG010000003.1, on the reverse strand, counting down.
TGAGCTCCTCTTCCTAAAAATAAGGCATGTGCTTTAGAGACAAAGGTTGCAGCTAATTTATGAATGTCTTTATCCATCGTTAGTGTGCGTTCAACACAGGCAGGCAGTTCTTGTAATTGGGCAAGTGCTTTTTCAGCGCGCTCATCTTTACATAAAACAGCTGCTAACATTAAAAAGGCAGCAAGCTGTGTGGTGAAGGCTTTAGTTGAGGCAACACCAATTTCAATTCCTGCTCTCGTTAAAAAGACGCAATCTGCTTCCCGGGTCAGGGTCGAAGTTGCGACGTTACAAATAGCTAAACTTCCCAAATAATTGAGCTCTTTTGCTTTTCTTAAGGCCGCTAAAGTATCTGCTGTTTCGCCTGATTGAGATACTGTAATAAATAAAGTATTGTCGCTAACAACTACATCGCGATAACGATATTCGCTCGCGATTTCAACCTGAGTTGGAATGCCTGCTAAGGATTCTAACCAATAGCGTGCAATGAGGCCGGCGTGATAACTAGTACCACAAGCAACGATATGGATTTGTTTTACTTGGGGGAAAAGGATTTGCGCTTGTTCGCCAAAGTTAGCCTTTAGTACGGCAAGACTGGCTGTTCTCCCCTCAAGTGTATCGGCCAAGACCTTTGATTGCTCATAAATTTCTTTAAGCATAAAGTGACGATACTGCCCTTTAGTCGCTGTTTGGTTTTCGTGATTTAATTTTTGAGGTTTAGGTTGAACTAATTCTTTTTGCGCATTGTAAATATGATATTGGTCTAAGTTTAGGCAAACACTATGGCCCTCTTCCAAATAAATCACTTCCTGTGCGAAAGAGCGTAGAGCAAGCGCATCTGATGCAATGAAAAATTCACCAATGCCAATACCAACTACTAAAGGGCTTCCTTTACGAAGGGCAATAAGTTCATCTGGGCGTTTTTGATGAATAACACCCAAAGCAAAGGCACCGTGCATCTCTTCTGCTGCTTCCTGAACGGCTTGTAGTAAATTTTCGTGGCTTTTATAATAATGATGGATTAAGTGTGCTGCGACTTCAGTATCAGTTTCCGAGACAAATTCATAACCTAAGCCCAGTAATTTTTGGCGTAAATGGTCATGATTTTCAATAATACCATTATGCACTACGGCTATTTCACCGTGTGATAAATGCGGGTGAGCATTTTGTTCGCAAGGTTTTCCATGCGTTGCCCATCTTGTATGAGCAATACCAATATTCCCCGCAATAGCAGTTTCACTCATGGCATCAGCTAAAGCCTGTACCTTTCCTTGCATTCTTATTCTTTTTAAAAAACCTGTTGAGTCAATGACGGCAATCCCTGCTGAATCATAACCGCGATATTCAAGTCTTCTTAAGCCCTCTAATAATACTTTTGAGATATCACGTTGTGATATTGCTCCCATAATGCCGCACATAATAATGGCTCCTCGATGCGTTCATCACTTTATCTATCAACTATAGAATAGAAAAAAGGACTTGGTAAAATGAATTTGATTAATATCGTTAAGATATTTAACTATTAAGCTAACGGCTGTGTTTTTTCATCAATCGTTCTTTATCGCGCTGCCAATCTCTATCTTTGATGCTATCGCGTTTATCATGTGTTTTTTTACCCTTAGCTAAAGCCACTTTGATTTTTACGCGATTGTTTTTCCAATATAAAGCTAAGGGGACAATGGTGTAACCTTGCCTTTCAACACTACCTATTAACGTGTTTAACTCGTTTCGGTTTAGTAATAATTTACGCGTTCTATTCGCTTCAGGAAAAAGATGGCTTGCTGCTGTTTGTAAGGGTTGAATTTGTGAACCCAATAAAAAAGCTTCGCCATATTTTACAATGACATGCGCATCGGAAAGATTAACCTTTCCGGCACGTAAGCTTTTTACTTCCCAGCCTTGTAAGACTAAACCTGCTTCGAATTCAGTCTCAATAAAATAATCAAAACGGGCTTTTTTATTTTGGGCGATAGTGTTATCGCCTTTTTTATGAGTCATCGCAATTTCTAACGCTTTTCTAGCTAAAAAGGAAGATTATACAAGAGATAGGTCAAAATGCTATTAGACTTCGAAAAATGAAAGTGTTCAAAAACTCGCATTTTAAAAGATTTTGGGTATAGAATTGTTTTTTTGCATTTATAAAGGGGATATTAATGATAAAAATAGGCGAGAAATTAAAGGATTTCCCATTGCAGTTAACCAGCAACCTACAGGCTAAATTTAGCGATTATGAGGGTAAATGGTTAATTCTTTATTTTTATCCTAGAGATGCAACCCCTGGTTGTACTGTGGAAGGGCAAAATTTTCGTGATAGTTATGCTGAAATTAAAAAACTCAATGCAGAGGTTTTAGGTATCTCCAGAGATAGTTTAAAAGCGCATGAAAAGTTCAAATGCAAAGAGGAATTTCCTTTCGAATTAATTAGTGATACCGAGGAGGAAATTTGTAATTATTTCGACCTCATTAAAATGAAAAATATGTATGGCAAACAAGTTAGAGGTATAGAGCGTAGTACTTTTATTTTTGACGAAAAAGGCATATTAAGAGCAGAATGGCGCAAAGTAAAAATAGAAGGCCATGTAGATGAGATTATTAATACTTTAAAAAGTTTAGAAGCCAAATAGGAACTTATATGAAAAAGACATCTTTTTTTAAAAGAATGCTGCATTTTTATCGAAGTTCTGCTGAAAATAGAAGACATGTTCATGTTTTTTTAGGCTTTTTAGTTATTCCCTTAGTTGGCATGTTAAGTCTTTATTTTTATATGACCTTTTTTGTGCTCTAAGTTTAAGGCTCACTTAATGTACGGATTCAATTTATTATTAATTCTGCTTGTAGAGGGCCAATTAAAGAGAATGCTATTTTTCGATTGATAAGAAAGGCTGCTTTTGGTACTTATACGGGTGGTTTGGATATTCAGTCTGCTCAATTCAAACAATTAAATTTAGATAGCGACTTTCATGTTTTTATGATTTATAAAGAAAAAATATGGCGGCTTAATTAAGAGGGGTATTTAGTTGAAAAAACAGCTTGTTAGCCTCCAAAGATTGAAAAAGGAATCTTGCTTCATTTACTAATTTTGTTAGACTAACCAATCAAATGCAATAACTGTAGTTTAAGGATGAAACATGAAAGGAAAGGTTGTATTCGCACTAGGTTATTTATGTTGTAGTGCACTTTGGGCCGGCACAATGGGTGATACTCTTGATAGACATTGGGTTTTTACTGCAAGCGGCGGACCTGGTTTCTACGATGCGGGTAAAACTCAAGTTATTGCTTTAGAGCCTGATCTTGTAAAAGGTTATGTTGCTCGCCCTAAAAAAGATGCCTTAGGTAATTTAGAACTATTTTTAGGTCTACAACAAGGTATTCAAGATGATTTATGGGGTCAATTAGGTCTTGCTGCAGGTTATGCGGGTGATGCTAACCTTGGTGGGCAAATCTATGAAGACGCCAATCCTGCTTTTGCTAATTACCGTTATAATTACAAAATTAACCATTCCTACGTTGCAGTAAAAGGTAAGCTATTAAAAGATTTTGGCTATCCGATTATCCCTTATATTAGTGGTTCTATGGGGGTTGGATTCAATGATAGTTACAAATTCAAAATCACGCCTTTACTTTACCCCGAAATACCAGCGCCTCCATTCCGCTCTACTGCAGAAACGACATTTACTTATCAATTAGGAATTGGTGCGCAAATTCCAGCTGGTGATCATTGGGCCGCTAGTATTGGTTATGAATTCGCTGATTGGGGTAAGAGTTATTTAGGACCTGCTTTTGGTCAAACTACCAATAATGGTTTGTCTTTAAGGCATCTTTATACCCACCAATTATTATTTGGCGTAAGTTACCTAATTTAAAAAGGATTTTTCAATGAACCGTATTTTATTAAAATCACTTATTGTGCTTGGCTGTCTTTTATCTTTATTTGGTAAACAACTCTATGCTGATCAAGCTAAATTTAAAATAGAAGTCATTAATCCGGGTACAAATCGCCAAACAGTCGATATGAGTGTGGTTTTTATCGATTATCGTGTGACAAACATGACGGGAGTTACTCGTACTTTAACTAGAGTACTTCAAAATTCAGTAGCACAAGATCCCAACTGCATGTTTTCACCCGCTTTAGCCGCAAATGCTTGTCAAAATGTCTTTACCTTACAGCCAGGTCAATCTTGTAATTTATGTATGCAATTTTTTGCGAATAAACCTGGGCGATATACAGGTGGTCCTGCTATTTGTAAAGTAGCTGTTGATTTACGTTCGCCAGATCCGTTCCTATGTTCACAGCCTACGGTTGCGGATCAATTAGATATTACGGTTGTTTCTTCACTGCCCTAATTGATAAGGCTTATCAATCTTTATGGTTGATAAGCTTTTTTACTCTAATGTTTAATTTTTAAATAAAAGAAATCGCAGTATATAACCTATAATCATTAATAATTGGTATAACAGGTATCTTAATGGGCAAATCGATTATAGAGCGCTTACAAAATCCTGTTCGTATCCTATCTACTGGCCTTCTGCTTGGCTGTATACTTGCTGTTTTTTCTGTGTCTTATGCATTTTTAGTTTATAAAGATAACCTAGCTAATTATCTTGCCTTAGGTATTTCAGCAAGTTTAATCGGTGCTTTTATTTTAGCGCTTATTGTTGCTATTTTCAGTTCCACGGAAGTTACTATCGCAGGGTTGCAAGCCACTTTTGTTGTATTGGCTGCTTTAGTCGCTAATTCCATTGCTGAACATATTCAACATTATACTCCCTCTATTAATCCTATTCCCACAGTGATTGCCGCAATGAGTTTAATGTCATTCTTACTGGGATTTTTCATGTATTTGTTTGGCATTATGGGCTGGGGTAAATTAATCCGTTATATTCCTTATCCTGTTATCGGTGGGTTTTTAGCAGGCACTGGCTGGCTAATTGTGATTAGTACCTTTGAATCTTTATCAGGAAAGCATAATGCGGATGGTGTATTTCATTATATTTTATCCTCCAAAGAATGGATGTTACCACTTGCTTTTGGCTTTGCTATCGCCCTTTTGAAACGTTTTTATACCAAAATTAATATTTTGCCCTTAATGCTAATCGCAGGATTCAGTCTTTTTTATCTTTATTTATATCTATTTAATATCAGTTTAACTGAGGCAAAGGTTCAAAGCCTTATGGTGGGTCCCTTGCCTACTGAAAGCTTGCCCTTATTGCCAACAGCAGCATTAGATAATAATGTGCAATGGTCTTTATTAACTAATTATTGGCCAAGTTATTGTGCTGTTGTTTTGTTAAGTGTTATTAGTATGCTTTTAAATATTTCTAGTTTTGAAACTTTATCGAAACAAAGTATTGCTGTACGACGGGAATTATGTACTACGGGTTTTGCAAATGGTTTAGTCGCTTTAGTAGGTGGATTTAGCGGTTATTTTTATTTATCTTTTACCCAAATGAATTATAAGCTTGATACAAAATCAAGAGCAGTCGGTATTATCGCCTCTTTTGTTTGTTTGGCCTTATTACTGATAGGAACAGCTCCTCTTACTTACTTACCCAAATTTCTTTTTTCAGGCTTTTTACTTTATATCGGTATCGATTTTATGTTGGAATGGTTAGTCGATATTAAAAGAAAGATATCCTGGACTGATTATGGCATTGTTTTGATTATCACGGCTGTGGTTATTATGCAGGGTGTTTTATCGGGTATTGTTGCTGGTCTTTTGCTTTCCTTAGTGATTTTCTTTGTACGTTACAGCCGAATTCCTGTAATTAATTCCATGCTGCCGGGCACTTTTATACGTAGCCATGTGAATCGTAATGAAAGAGATAACCAAGTCTTAGAGCGGTTTGGTGATAGTTTATTGGTTGTGAATGTTAGGGGGTATTTATTTTTTGGCAATGTGGATGAGTTAACTAATAATGTTTTAAAAGCCGTGCAGAAAAACAAGCCAAAATCGAAGGTTAAAAAGCAAGAAGATGTACCTAAGCGCTATGTTATTCTTAATTTTAATCAAGTCACAGGCATTGAAATTTCAGGCTCTATGGCCTTTGTTAAATTATTATATCGAGCAGCTCAACAAAATATTCAGCTTCTTTTTACCAGTCTACCCAGTTTAATTGAGCAAGAAATCAATCATTTACTGGGTAAAGAAAAGGGTATTCCTGAATATATGATTTTCAAAGATTTAGACCACGCTTTAGAATGGGTTGAAAATCAATTATTAGTGACTAATAGCCAAACCAATTCCTCTGAGTCTATTTCTTTATTCCATGCAGAATTTCCTGATATCGATAACCCAGAGCTTTTGTTAAGTTATGCGAAACTTTTGCCTTTTTCTAAAGGGGATGTGATTTGTAGAGAGGGTGAGCTAGGTGAAGAAATGTTTTGGCTTGCTAAAGGAACACTTGAAATAGTACAAGATGATGGCCACGGTGGCCAGCGTAGGTTACGTAAAATTCTTGCTGGCACTATAGTGGGAGAAATGGCTATTTATTTACACCAAAAGCGTTCAGCAACAGTAATCGCTGCGGAAGATTGCCTAACTTACCGTTTAGATGCCAATGCGTTAGAGCGCCTAACCCAGGAAAAACCGCAATTGGCGGCTGCCTTTCATAGGGGTATTGTGACTATTGTTGCCAAGCGTCTACAGTATGCAAATAAGTTATTAAATAATTAATGATGGTGAAACAAAAGAGCCAGTTTATTTTACCTACGCCCAAACCAGTGCTCCGTGAGCAAGCTGCTAAGCATAGAGACTGAAGGCATTTGATTAGTTAAACAATATACTTTTATACCCAAGATCATGCAAAAGGCTATTTCTAGTCTATTACGTTTTTGCCCCCTTGCATTTTTAAAAGTGCGCAATAAAACGTTCTATAACTCTCTTTTAAAAATGCGAAGATCAAAAAAATCAACTCGTCTAACACATGGCTTTTTGCATGATCACGGATATGTCTAGCGAAGGCTTGATAAATGCAATAATATTAATCATCTTTTTTATAAATTGGTGCCTCTTTGTTAAAATTTAATTTTGACGAAGCCCTTGTAGAGCAAGGGTTTCATGTAATTGATAATTTTTTAGATGATAATTATTTTCAGGCGCTTAGAACATTTTGCCTTTCTTTAGAGGATGATAATCAATTTAAAGCAGCCAAAGTCGGTAACCAAGTTGAAAGCCAGGAGGCTTTTCATATTCGCAATGATAAAATATGTTGGCTTGATTCCTATCAGGAAAATCAAGCAGTCGCTTTTTATTTAACTCAATTATCAGCTATTGCAAGCCAATTAAACCAGAGCTTATTTTTAGGTATTGCTGAGATTGAAGCCCATTTTGCAGTTTATCAACCAGCGTCTTTTTATAAAAAACATGTAGACCAGTTTAAAAATACAAATTCTAGGCGTATATCTACGGTTTTTTATCTTAATTCCGAATGGCAAGATGATTTTGGTGGTGAATTAAAACTATATAATCAAAACGATGAATTAATAAAAATTCTGAGTCCTAAACCTAACCGTTTTATTTGCTTTAATAGTGAATTACCTCATGAGGTTGCTACAACGAAAAAGGTACGATACAGCATTGCTGGTTGGTTAAAATCGCGAAATAGCCCTTTTTAAAAACTAGCATTTTGAAAAAACCATTTAAAATGTAATCAACTTATCATCGCTCAGGTTCTGATGCCTGGCGTTTTTAATTGCATTTGGATTCAATTTATGCAATATTATGCAGCTACTCTAGGCCATAACAAGAGAATAGAAGAATGTGGAGATCTAGTACACCACCTAGCTATAAAACTGCACTAGCTCATATAGAAAATAATAGCCCAATAATGAAAACCTATTATCCTGAAAATTATTCAGAAGAGGAAAATAGTTCTCTTATAAAAGCACTGGCTGATAATACATCGGTTACTAAAATAGATTATAACTTTGATTATGCACCCTATCCGCTTACACAGTCAGCAATTGCTGAATTACCTAACATTCTTGCAACAAATAAAGGGTTAAAAAAAATAATATTGGGTTGCCATTCATCACCTGAATTTATTACTTCGCTAGCAAAAAATTTGCTTGATAATCAAAAAATTACTGAAGTAAGGTTAACAGGGAGCCTTAATGAAGAACATTATTATGATGAAGCGCTGCTTCATTTGGGCGATTGGATAGAAAAAAGTCCCAGTCTTAAACATGTTGCTCTTTCAGTAGTGCGAACCAAGCAGGCAAGTACTATAAAAATATTGGCTAATAAATTATCTAATTCTAAAAATTTAAACTCACTGGAACTATACCATGGTACCTTTAATGAAAAGGGAGTGATGTATTTTGCGGATCTTTTCGCAAAAAATAAAAAATTGAAAGATCTTCATTTATATCGTTGCGGAATAGACGATGAGAGTGCGGTTTATTTTGCCAATAAGCTGATAGATGTAACGAAAGTCCAAGCATTTGCTTTTACTTCTGACCTTATCAGCAATAATGGATTACAATGTCTGGCTGTTGCTGTTCTAAAAAACCCCAATGTGTATATTCATTTTTTGCGAAAAAAAGATAATGGCACTTTATTTCGATTCGAAAGCGAATTTATCTCGCCATTCCTGAAAAGAGACGCAAAAAAAATACTGAAACAGTATTGGTATTCGTGGAGCTAAAGGCTTGCTGCTTAACCCGATGAAGAGGAGTATTTGCTGAAATTTAGGCAGGATCATTAATTTAATCGGCATAAAGCATAACTTATACTCAAGGAAAGGTTGCTAGTTCATTCGAGTAAGGCATCTAAAACATAGCATTTTGAAAGAGTTCGGGTATATACTGGATTCTAATTTTCTCCCTCGGGATTATCTGTGATGAATGCGTTGGAAATCCGTGACTTATCTAAAATTTATGCCAATGGAGTAGAAGCACTTAAGGGAATAAATTTAACGGTAAAAAAAGGTGATTTTTTTGCGCTTTTAGGCGCTAATGGCGCTGGTAAATCGACTACTATTGGTCTTATCACTACTCTACTTACCAAAACTTCTGGCTCTATTGCTATTCATGGTTATGATCTTGATACAAACAGAGAGCTTGCTAAATCATGCTTAGGTCTTGTTCCTCAAGAATTTAATCTTAATATCTTTGAAACCTGCGAACAGATTTTAATAAACCAAGCTGGTTTTTATGGTATTCCTCGTCAGGAGGCAAAGGCGCGCGCCAAAATTTTATTGGAAGAACTGGGGCTTTATGAAAAGCGAAAATCAATAGTAAGGCATTTATCAGGCGGGATGAAAAGGCGGTTGATGATTGCTAGAGCCTTGGTGCACCAACCAAAGGTTTTAATCTTAGACGAACCAACTGCTGGTGTTGATATCGAAATTAGACGTAGCATGTGGGATTTTTTAACGCGAACCAATAAGCAGGGTACAACGATTATTTTAACAACGCATTATTTAGAAGAAGCAGAACAACTTTGCAAAAAAATTGCGATTATCGACAAGGGTCAAATTATTAAAAATACGTCAATGAATAATTTGTTAAAAACCTTAAATCACCAAACTTTTGTATTTAACACTGAAGAGCCATTGGAAAAACTGCCGGATTTATCGCCTTGCAATGCGACTTTAGTTGATACGCATACCTTTGAGTTACGTGTAGATAATCAATGGTCATTAAATGATATTTTTGATTTATTAACCAAACATCAATTACGCATTAGTTCTATGCGTAATAAAACTAACCGCTTAGAAGAGCTCTTTTTGGATTTAATTAATCATGTTAATTAAACAACAATATATTGGTCTTTGCACCATTGTAAGACGTGAAGTAGTCAGAATGTTCCGTATCGCAAGTCAGGTTTTTTTACCACCAGTGATAACAACAGCCTTATATTTTTTAATTTTTGGCAGCCTTATTGGGAAACGGATTGGCGATATTCAAGGTTTTAATTACTCTCTTTTTATTGCGCCTGGTCTTATTATGATGTCAGTCATTACCAATGCTTATTCGAATGTATCGACTTCTCTTTTTAATACACGTTTTCAAAAGAATATAGAGGAAATGTTAATTAGTCCCTTGCATGATGGCTTATTGCTTTTAGGCTATGTTTTAGGAGGCGTTTTAAGGGGGGTTATTGTTGCTGTTTTAGTTTATGTCGTTTCTTGTTTTTTCCTGAAAATGGAATTTCATAACCTTGGGCTTACCTTTATCGTTATCTTATTAGTGTCAGCTGTATTTTCTTTGGCTGGCTTTACTAATGCCATGCTTGCTCGTAACTTCGATGATGTGATGTTGATTCCAACCTTTATTTTAACGCCCTTAACTTATTTGGGCGGGGTATTTTACACGACATCAATGTTGTCCCCCTTTTGGCAGACGGTATCGCATTTTAACCCTATTCTTTACATGGTTAATGCCCTAAGGCATAGCATGTTAGGCAGTGGAGAAGTGAGTTTTGCTTGGGCTATGGGTATTATTATTGCTATGTTTCTCTTTCTTACGGTATTGAATTTAGTTTTACTCAAAAAAGGAGTTGGGTTGCGCGAGTAATAAAATGGGGTATAGTAGATTTCTTCGAGAGTTCTACTGCCATGGCAAAGTTTTGGTCTTCGACAGCGACTCCGACGGATAGATGGCTTTAAAACTTAAGGATAAAAATGATTACTGGTTATTTAAAGGAAAATTTAAAGCCTTATGAGATGAAGGATAATAATTATTCTTTCTTAAAAGATACAATATGGATTGATTTATATCGTCCTGCTAAGAAAGAAGAGGCTATCGTTGAGCAAGCAATAGGCCTTGAAATTCCTACGCGTGAAGAAATGCTTGAAATTGAATTATCAAGTCGTTTATATAAAAATAAAGATGCCTTATTTATGACAGCAGCAATGATTGCTTATTCTGAATCATCCGATCCACAGATAGATGCAGTTACCTTTGTCTTAACCTCCGAAAAATTGCTGACGATTCGTTATATGAAGCCCCAGGCTTTTAAATTATTTACTTTACAGTTACAAAAGACAAGTGAATTAACTGATAGGCCTATAGAGCTATTTATTCAATTATTAGAGGCAACTGTTGATAGACTAGCTGATATTTTGGAAACGGTAGGACATCGTTTAGAAGATTATTCTAAATTAATTTTTAGGCCTGAAGAGAATGTGAATGAATCACCCGATTATCAATTATTAATTCAGGGAATTGGTAATAATGCGGATCTAAATACAAAAACACGTGAAAGTTTATTAAGTTTTTCGAGACTTCTGTCCTTTTTTACACAATCCGCTAAAGAAAACTTAGATAATGAAGAGCTAACTAGGCTTGCAACTCTAAGTAAGGATGTGGGCTCCTTAAGCGATCATTCAAGCTTTATTTCTTCAAAGGTTAATTTTCTTTTAGATGCAACCTTAGGGATGATTAATATTGAGCAGAATGCCATTATTAAAATTTTCTCCGTAGCAGCCGTTATTTTCTTACCACCTACTTTGATTGCAAGTATTTATGGCATGAACTTTAAGTTCATGCCGGAATTATCTTACAAATGGGGTTATCTTGTAGCCTTAGGTCTAATGCTACTCTCAGCTTATCTTCCTTATAAATTTTTCAAACGGAAGAAATGGCTTTAACCTTAAGTTGGTGAAACAGGGACTGTAGCTACTGGCGCTACTGGACTCGCTCCTACACCTAAAAGGCTTAAGATAAGCATTACAACAAAGATAATAATGAATAAGAAGAATAAAATTCTTGCAATATCAGCTGCAGTAGATGCAACACCTCTAAAACCGAAGGCTCCTGCAATAATTGCAATAATTAAAAAGATGAGCGCCCATGTCAACATAACAGCTCCTTGTATTAGTTGAAATAAAAGTTAATTTTAATAACTTCTTTTTTAATAGTAGAAGTTCGAAGCCGTTTTGTAAATGCAATGCAAATTCATAAAAATTAAAAACATAATAAAATAATTAATTGTATGAAAAGTGGTCAGTATGGTTTTTTATGTTCTATGATGTATAGGAGTTTTATTAATTTTCCTATATTCAAGGAGGAGTTAGAATGAAAAACTTACTATTAGTTTCTACGGCAGCATCAATATCATTATTACTTGTGGGTTGTGGCACAGTAAATGATACCGTAGGTTTTGCTAATTCAACTGTGGGTACTGGTGTTAAATACACTGCAACTACAGTTGGCACTGGCGTAGGTCTTGTTGGTACAACAGGTTCTACAATAGGTCGCGGTGTTGGCACTGTGGTTGGTACTGGTGTCGGTGTTGTAGGTACTGGTGTAAATGCGGTTGGTACTACTGTTGGTAATACAACAGGTTATGTTACCAAAACGATGACTAATAACGGTCATCGTTATGTACTTAAAAATGGTAAGTATGTCCGTGTAAATTAATTTTTTGAGGGTAAACCCTCAATTCCTATGTTCCGCGGCTTGTCCGCGGAATTTGTGATTGGCTTAGGGTATATATAGCATAGCAAAGCAAGGATGATGAAAAAATGACCTCCATACAAACAACCGTTTATCGTCTCAAAACTACGTTGAATGCCTTTTTGGATATTTATAGGCTCCCTCAAGAAAAAATAGATGCCTTTTTAAATTCATATGAAAGTTTTAGTAAAGATGCTTCTGAAGAGGGCGAAGAAAAACGTGTAGCTGATTATTATGCCGTTTTAAATCATCTTTGTGCTTTAGGCGATGTTGAAAAAATGTATATTCCGCCAGTTATCGATGCAACTAAGGGGGTTTTTGAAAATCAAATTTTATTTGAGCAAAAGATGAGCCAGGATCTTGGTTTAGAGAAAAACGCTGCGGTACTTGATGTTGGCTGTGGTAGAGGGCGTGTTGCAGCGCATTTGGTAAGCCTCACTGGTGCCAAGGTTAAAGGTATTAATATCGATGATGTGCAACTTGCAAGTGCCAGAAAAAATGCTGAAAAAAGAGGGCTTAATGATAATTGCCAATTTATAAAAGCTAACTTAAATGAGCCTCTACCTTTTGAAGATAATTTTTTTGATGCAGTCTATGAAATCCAAGCCCTAACTTATGCTAAAGATAAGGAAAAATTATTTGCCGAAATGTTTCGCGTACTTAAACCAGGCGGCAAATTATCCTTTTTAGATTGGGTGCAACTTGATAATTATGATGCAAACAATCCACACCATCTTGATTTATTAAAGAGGGTAAAGCCCTTGATTGGTGCTATTGATACACCAACTCCAGAAGAAATTAAGACTAGTTTAGAAAAAGTTGGATTTAAAATTATTCAAAGTAAGGATGCTAGTATCGGTAATCATCAAGCATCGCTGATTAAAAAAGCAGATAGGCAATATGAGATCATGAAGAAACTAGTCTATTTTAGTGTCAGGCTCCATCTTTTGCCTTCGCATTTTAAAGTATTATTTGACCGTTTTGCTGAAGATGGTGAGTCTTTCATTGAGGCTGACCAATTGGGTTTATTCACGACTTCCTTTCAGACAATTGCTGAAAAGCCTCATTAAAAGCAGCGGATTTTCTTTAGTCGTTTCTTTTAGACCTAGTACTCCGGAACTGGGTCTTGATTCAAAAATTAAAAAAATGACTTAGATGTATCATCAAGCACTCCAGACCATCTATTTAACCTGATGATTTTAAGATTATTTCTGCTGCTTTTTCAGCAATCATGGTTGTTGGCGCGTTGGTATTCCCGCTCACCAAAGTAGGCATGATGGAGGCATCAATCACTCTTAAGTTGTCTACTCCATATACTTTTAATTGTTTGGGATCAACCACTGCCATTGAATCAATGCCCATTTTACAGGTTCCGACAGGATGATAATTAGTTTCGGATTTTTGCTTAATATACTCACGAATTTGTTCTTCTGTTTTTGCGGTTTCTCCAGGTTCAAACTCTTTTGCAAAATAAGGGGCAAAGGCTTGTTGTGATAAAATTTCTCTAGCCTGTTGAAAGCCAAGGACCATGGCATCTAAATCTTCTTTTTCCGATAAATAATTGGGGTTAATTAAGGGCATATCCATCGGGTTTGCACTACGTAATTTAATTGTTCCGCGGCTTTTAGGGTGTAAATAACAGGTCATTAATAAATAGCCATAATGGCGAAATAAATCTTTTAATTGGCGAGTACCGCTGGTATACATACAGGCGGCAAAATGCCATTGTATATTCGGTGCTGTTAATGCCTGGGTTGTTTTTGCAAAACCTACGGCCTGCGCATAATTGCTGGTTAATTCGCCACGACGTTTAAATAAATAAAGTCCTAATGATTTAAGATGTCTCCACAACGCACTGGGAAGAAGGCTAAATGACGTATGTGTTTTATCTAGGCAGGTAATGTGAATATCCAAATGATCTTGTAAATTTTCTCCTACACCGGGTAAATCATGTACTAACGAGATGCCGTGTTTTTCTATTTCTATTTTAGAACCTATCCCCGACAATAATAAAAGGTGCGGCGAGCCGATACTGCCCGCAGACAGAATCACTTCTTTGCTTGCTAGGATGTCTTGAGTTTTACTGTGTCGTATAATGCGCACTCCTTTAGCACATTTATTTTCACATAGAATTTTAATTGCCTGAGCATGCGTAATAATGGTTAAATTATGTCTATTTTTAATGGGTTCTAAATAACCTCGTGCATTGCTCCAGCGTTGGCCGTTTTTTTGGGCGACATCAAAATACCCCACGCCTTCTTGGAGATCTGTATTATAATTTTCTAGAAGCGGATAACCCGCTTGTTCTCCTGCTTGTATAAAAACACTCATCAAGCGATTTAAATATCTAGGCTTATCGACATGAATTTTCTCTTCGCGTTCAAACTTTTCAAAATAGGGGAGCACTTCTTGATAAGACCATCCTTCATTGCCTAATTGAGCCCATTGATCATAGTCATTGGCATGTCCTCGCACATAGCACATGGCATTAATAGAGGAACTTCCTCCAAGAGTGCGTCCTCGAGGCCAGTATATGCTTCTATTATTGCAATGTGCTTGGGGTGTAGTCCAAAAGTGCCAATTTAATTTTTTACTGCGCATAACCATGATAATTCCCATTGGCATACGAATAAAAGGACTAGTATCTGCTGGCCCAGCTTCGAGTAGACAGACTTTAGTGTGAGGATTTTCGGAAAGTCTATTGGCTAAAACGCAGCCTGCGGAACCTCCGCCTACGATGACATAATCAAAGATTATAGGAGTTTGAGGCATGATAGGCTCTTTTGGTTTATTAATTTTATTATAGTGAAAAAATCGGATATTGCTGTTTAAATAGGAACAAAGAATATAAATATCAAGAGCTCAATCTTTCATCATTGGCAGATTGGCTATTCATTTAAACCTTTTTCAGAAAAAACTTTATTTTTTTATTCCCTTTTTTCATCCATAGAAGCTTGAATTAGATGCATTTTTTTTAAGAAAAATGTATGATATTTGGGTTCCGCTCGAAAGGTTCTAGCATGAAATCATTAAAACGCGACATAAGTTTGACTCTAGTAATAAAATTCATATTACTTTTCTTATTATGGTGGTTTTGTGTAAGAACAATGCACCCTACTTTAGAAAAAAGCCAAGATTGGTTTTTAGGCAACTCTAAAACAAAGATTAATTCCAATATTAAAAGGTGATTTCATGATTCCTGCAGCTGAGGTAGTTGACCTTTCCCGTTTACAATTTGCATTAACAGCCCTCTATCATTTTCTCTTTGTACCCCTGACCCTAGGTTTATCGGTGATGTTAGCTATTATGGAGACCGTCTATGTGATGACTGGCAGGAAAATATGGCGAGATATGGTTAAATATTGGGGAATTTTATTTGGTATTAACTTTGTTCTTGGGGTTGCAACTGGGCTTACGATGGAATTCGAATTTGGCACCAATTGGGCCTATTATTCTCATTATGTAGGCGATGTTTTTGGTGCCCCCCTTGCTATCGAAGGTATGATGGCCTTCTTTTTAGAGGCAACCTTTGTTGGTATTTTCTTTTTCGGCTGGGATAAGATTAGCAAAGTTAAACATATGATTTGTACCTGGTTATTAGCCTTAGGCACCAATCTTTCTGCTCTATGGATTTTAATTGCCAATGGCTGGATGCAAAATCCAGTCGGTGCTTATTTTGATTACCAAACGATGCGGATGGAAGTAAAAAGCTTTTACGATATTATTTTTAATCCCGTTGCGCAGGCTAAATTTGTTCATACTATTAGTGCGGGTTATGTCACAGGTGCTATGTTTGTATTATCCATTAGCGCCTATTTCTTATTACGGGGTCGTAATAAAGATTTTGCTAAACGTTCAATGACCGTTGCAGCTTCTTTCGGCCTTGCCTCTGCTTTATCAGTCGTTGTTTTAGGTGATGAAAGTGGTTATGTCGCAAATGAAAACCAAAAGATGAAAATCGCAGCTATTGAGGCTATGTGGCATACTGAAAAAGCACCTGCATCATTAACCTTATTTGGTATTCCTGATCAAGAAAAACAAATCACCAATTATTCTATTGATATTCCTTATGTTCTAGGCATTATTTCTACTCGCTCTTTTAATACGCCGGTAGAGGGAATTGCTGATTTAATTGAAAAGGGTAAGGATAAAATTAAAGATGGTATGATTGCATACAAAGCGTTAACTGCCTTACGTGAAAACCCTTCACTTGTTGAAGAAAAGGTTATTTTTGATGCGCATAAAGAAAATTTAGGCCATGCCCTGTTATTAAAGCGATATTCAGAAAATGTGGTTGATGCGACCGAAGAGCAAATTAATAAAGCTGCTGCAGATTTGCAGCCACGTGTGCTACCTATCTTTTTTGCTTTTAGAATTATGGTTGGTTGTGGTCTTTTCTTCATCTTGTTATTTGCAACAGGATTTTATTTGTCGCTAAGACACAAATTACATGAAGCGCGTTGGTATCATTATCTTGCCTTTTTCTCGCTTCCTTTGCCTTGGGTTGCTGCTGAATTAGGCTGGGTCGTTGCTGAATATGGCCGCCAACCTTGGGTAGTGGAAGGGAT
>JAIUOG010000147.1 GCA_020161725.1 Pseudomonadota bacterium | reverse complement strand
TTGGATAGAATTTTCAAGTAGATCATTACTAACAATACCATCATATTATGTTTTCACAGCTTTTTATTATATTGTAAAAGGAACTTATAAAATTCAAATACATTCTTTAAATACTAATAGAAAGTCAAGTAATTTTTTAAATGAAAATGATATTTTAAAAAATAAATTCAGCCTTAAGTTGGTGGATTTTTTTAATTATGATGAGATAGAAAAACTGATTTTTAGTAACGAAGCCTTATTTAATAACCGGGGTTAGAATGGTTCGTAATCATGTTGGAATAGCGATTTCTAACTATGAAAAATCTAAACAATTTTATAGCCGAGTTTTAGCACCTTTGGGGATCACTGGGATTAACTCACCCCCCTCCTCTAAAAACACATGATTTGTATCATTTTATAGTAATTTATATATATTTGATATATTCTATCTTTTTTTTTATTGGGAAAAGAGATTAATGGGCATTGTAAAAATATCTGATCAATTACATGACTCAGCCAAATTAATGGCTAAGGCGATGAGTCGATCAATTAACTCTCAAGCAGAATATTGGATGCGTATTGGTAAATTAGCTGAAGAAAATCCAACAATGATATATCCTGAAATGCTTAAATTTCTAGTGCATCAAGCTTCTATAGATGAGATAGATTATGTTAGTGAAGACGCTTGAAGAAATAGAAAAAATGCGTATAGCTGGCAGATTAGCTGCAAAAGTACTCGAAATGATTGGTGCTTATGTTGTTCCCGGAATAACAACCAAAGAACTCGATACAATTTGCCATCGATTTATTGTAGATGAATTAGACGCAATTCCTTCAACCTTAAATCACTATGGTTTTCCGGCCTGTATTTGTACTTCCATCAATCATGTCGTTTGTCATGGTATTCCTTCAAATAAAAAGCTTGTTAGTGGCGATATTCTTAATATTGATGTCACTGTGAAAAAAAATGGATTTATTGCTGACACTAGCAAGATGTATTTAGTTGGTGAAGTTAAACCTTTTGCTAAAAGGCTAGTGGACGTAACTCAAGATTGTCTTTACAAAGCGATTGCTTTAGTACGTCCTGGTTTAAAGCTTGGTGATATTGGCCATTTAATACAAACTCATGCAGAAACTAATCGATATTCAGTTGTGCGTGAATTTGGTGGTCATGGAATAGGTCGAACCATGTGGGAAAAGCCAGAAGTCCTACATTATGGTAAACCTAATACTGGTTTTGAACTGCAAGCAGGAATGACCTTTACCATAGAACCTATGATTAATCTTGGCAAAAAAGCGATAAGAACTTTAAATGATGGCTGGACTGTGATTACCAAAGATCATAAATTATCTGCTCAATGGGAGCATACCATTTTAGTGACTGAAGAGGGCTATGAGGTGCTTACCTTACGATCCGAAGAATCCATTTTTTAAGGAAAAATATGCCTTATCCAGATAACATTATTAATGTGATTGCAGAAAAATATCAGTTAAATAAAATAGCAGAAGAAAGGCTTTTAAAATGTTTAAATATTGAGGGTGTAAAAAAACTTATTGAGAGCAAAATTTTAAAACCCTTGGATTTTATTAAAATAAGCCTTTTAGGTTTTTCTTGGAGACTATTGCACCCTCAAGAAGTACATGGAATTGTCAGTCTTTGCAAGAATAGTAAAATCTTGAGCGCAGTTAAGGACAAAACATTATCTATAGAAGGCCTATTAGAAATATCAGCAAAATTAAAGGATAGTGACCGTAATAAAACTTTCTCAAAAAATAGTCTTAAAGCGATTCCTACTTGCTCTGCTAAGCTTTTTTCTTGTGGTAAAAAAAGGGCTATTACGAAGAATCCCATTGTATCTGAATCCTCAACTATTGATGGTATAAAACCATAGGAATAAATTGAAATTTAGATAAAAGAAGCGAATGCTTCTTTAGTTCCTTGGTGAACATTAGGAGCTAATGTAGAGATATGTATAGACCCCGCGACTACGCGGGGCGTAGGAAAAGAGTATAATTTTGTTTTAAACAGGCAAGGATAAAGCTATGCAGCAATTAATTCGTCCTAAAAAATTAAATCGCGGAGATAAAATCGCAACTATTAGTGCATCTTGGGGCGGGCCTGGCGCTTTACCTTATCGTTATGAAGCAGGAAAACAACGACTCGAATCTATTTTCGGGCTTGATGTAGTTGAAATGCCGCACACGTTAAAAGACCCTGATTGGGTCTACAAAAATCCAAAAGCACGTGCGGAGGATTTAATGCAAGCCTTTTTAGACCCAGCTATTAAAGGCATTTTTTCAACTATTGGCGGTGAAGATGCCATTCGTTTATTGCCCTACATTGATTTTGAAATTATTCGTCAAAATCCCAAAATTGTTATGGGTTATTCTGATAGCACAGTTTTACATTTCCTTTGTTTCAAAGCAGGCATTACTAGTTTTTATGGGACTGCTGTTATGACAGGTTTTGCTGAAAATGTGCGTATGCATGATTATACGATAAAAGCTATTGAGCAAAGTCTTTTCTCAACTGAGCCAATCGGTGAAATTCCAAGAGCAAAACAAGGGTGGACTAAAGAAGCTTTAGATTGGGAAAATCCTCAAAATCAAATGATTCAACGAAAACTTGAATCGGATATTAAATGGCAATTTCTAGGTGATACTCAAAAAAAAGTACAAGGTAGACTTTTAGGTGGTTGTATCGAAGTTTTACAATTCATTAATGGTACAGAACTTTGGCCATCTTTAGATATTTGGAATGGCTGCATTCTTTTTTTAGAAACTTCAGAAGAAGGAGTTACACCTATATTCTTGACTCGCTTTTTAAGAAATCTAGCTGCTCAAGGTATCCTAGCCAAAATAGCCGGTATTTTATTTAGCAAACCAGGTGGCCCTGATATTTTAGCCTCGCAATTTCCTGAATATGGGAAGGCTATTTTAAATATATTTGAAGAATACCAACTGCCGCTAATTCCTATTGTAACCAACATGGATTTTGGCCATTCTGATCCCATGTGGATTATGCCTTATGGTTGTTTAGCTGAAATAAATCCTATAGATGAGAAAGTCCTTTTTTTGGAGGGGATGGTTGTTTAAGGTTTTCATCAATCTGATAACTAGGGCGAGTCCTCATTCCATTAATTGAAGCGAAAACGTGACTAATTGAGTGCAAAAATGGTTTTGAATGAGGCGAATAGATCATTCTATTTAACGAATTCAAAGCCATTTTTGCGCCAATTAGTCGCTTTTGCAGCCACTTAATGGAATGAGGACACGCCCTAATATAAATTAGGCACATAAATTCAATTTAATTGGTTTTGGTTTGGTATTTTTAGATTTTGCAAAAACTTTAGTTTTTTGAAATTTCCGAAAAAAAAGTTTTTCCTCACGCTGAGTTTGGGTGTGTTCTATAATATATAGTCGAAGTACTTGTTCAGTATTTTCATTCATATTAGTTATTTGATTGCCGTGCTTTTCCCATTTGTTAACCGCTGTATGCGACTCATGAACTACTTCCATTCCAAATTGACGTAAAGGCATAGCAAAATAGGAACGAATAAATTTTAATTGATTACCTGTTAGTTTATCTTCTTGAACTGCAAGCTCTTGTATAATCTTATTAGCAATATGGTGAACATCAATTTTAGGATACCATTCATCATTTATATAAAACATTTCTACGTTTTCTAACATAACAGGAAAACCAAGCCCCTCATATTCGTAAATAGCTTCAAATTTGGTTTTCATGGTTTACTCCTTGTTTAAATTGATAACAGTAATAATAGGCATATAATCATCATTAAATGTAAGAATAATACGTATCTTGATACCATCGATATCTTTACCTTCAATACAGTACTTCCAATCTTTGAGTTTTTCATGTGGAAATTTAGATTCATATGAATCATTATGTTTATTTCTTTATGTGTTTTTTTGCGAGGTTTTTCATCCATTATCATTATCCATATTATAGTTTTTGTAAACTTAGTTTACAAATATTTCTTTATTAAAATAGAAGTAGGGAAGATGTATTAAGTTGGACTATCTAAATTCCTTGGCTCTTATAGCGATTTTTAAATTAATATTCAAGAACAAAAACCTCAGTAAACTTTCAATCTAAGCAAATGTGCTAAAATCTCTCTCCCCGTTTTTTAATTGAAAACTATTTACCAACGATGATGGCAACTCGGGCAATTAAATTAAGATAGCTAGAAGGTTATTGGCTTCTTAGGAAAATAAATGTACAATAAGGTCAATTAAAATTATCTGGAGGATATAAGATGCCTAAAATAAAAAAAGACCCCAGTGTAGGGAGTTTGATTACCCAAACGTCTAAAGAAGAGGATAAAGAGATTGGTAGTCAATATGGTGTTTTTGTTAATAACAATACCTTGAATTATCTTGCTGAGAATACAGTTAGCTTTTTCCTTAAATCTAAATCAGGACTTGAAAATTCTTTTGAACCAAGACCGCGAGCAAACACTATCTGATTTTAAACATGATAATTGAAAACTATAATTTAAATTGGCCTTTTTTATACGAAGAAGAGGCCAAAAGCCTTAAAGCTAGTTTGGGTAATAGTCTTGAAGCTATTTATCATATAGGAAGTACCTCTATTCCTGGTATGGCTGCTAAACCAGTTATTGATATCATGCTCTCTATTGATAATCTAGACGAGCTCGGACTAATCAAAGAAAAATTGGCAGAACTCAATTACGCGCCTTTAAATCGGAGCTTTATTCCGCATCTTAGTTTTTTTACCAGTCGTATTGATAAGACCATAACCTATCATTTGCATTTACATGAAAGAGGTAGCCCTCAAATTAATCGCCATGTTAATTTTCGTGATTATCTTAAATTGCATCCTAAAGAAGCGAATGAATATTCTCTCCTTAAAATAAAATTAGCATCGCAATTTAAAGATAATAAAGATGCTTATTTTGCAGGTAAAACGAAGTTAGTACAGGCCATTGATGCTAAAGCTAAATTATGGCCAGGTAGAAAAAAAGATTTTACTTCGGCTAATCAAGGATTAAAGGCAAAGGATTGGTCGCATGATAAGTTAGCTAAGGCAATGGAAGCGAATCTTAATGTACATATGACCCATTTTGCTCAATATTTAAATCAGGTTGAATTGATTAGAAAACCAGGCTTTACCCTTGTTAATTCACATCTTGCAGATGACACCTTTAATTATGTGATTGATGCTGATTTTAATGCCCATAATGCAGATCATTATATCAATGAAGTCACTGATTATTTTAAGCAAAAAAATTGTCCTTTTTCTTGGTGGGTAAGCCCACAAGATA
>JAIUOG010000146.1 GCA_020161725.1 Pseudomonadota bacterium | reverse complement strand
AATAAATTAGTTATTTTAGTAGAGCAAAATCCACTTCTTTTTAATAGAACCATACGAGAAAACATTTGCTATAGTAATACAGATTATTCCGAATCTGAGTTAAGCGAGGTATTAAATATCTCTTGTTGCCATGAATTTATCAGTGCATTGCCTCAAGGTCTAGATACAAAGTTAGGCGAGCAAGGGATCTCTTTATCAGGAGGTCAAATACAAAGAATTGCAATAGCTCGTGCGTTATTGTGTAAGCCTAAAATTCTTATTTTAGATGAATCAACCTCTGGATTAGATAAAGATCTTGAAAGAAAGGTTTTGAGTAACCTGGTTGCTTTAAAAAACCAAACCTTAATTGTCATTACCCATTCTAGAGATATTCATTCAATTATTCCTAAGACCATATCTTTTTCCTCACGAGAGCCTTATAAAAAACTTTATGATGAAGGTGTGCTTACATGTTAGAACTGACTCAGTTAGACAAGAACTATTTTAATTACCAGTTCCTCAAGTTTCGAGCCCAATATTATTTCAATGAAACTAAAGAATTGATTGCTAGGCATAAGCTATTAACAGCCTTTATCATTTGTTTATTAGCACCAGGGGTGAAAAATATTCAAGCGATTGGTATTCCTTTTTATGCACTTATTGATCCATACATTACGTTTAAAGCGAAGTTCACTTATTTGGTTACATTACTTTTCTTTTTGTTGAGTCTGACAAGGGTGCAATCTTCTTTTATAAAAGGTGGGGCTTTTAGAGAATATCTGCATACATTATACATTCCTTTGCGAGTTCATAAGGCCATAGATTTTATTATCCTTTTGCTCTCTTTAAATATGGTTTGGCTGGCTATTTTCTTTGGAGGAGCCAATATTCTCCATAACGCTGAGAACTCTTTATTTCATGCCTCGCAATATTGTCTCTATGCATCTACTGTATTTGTACTCTGTACTCTGCTACTGAATTTTCTTTATAAAAGAATCGTTAAAGGAGTTATGGCTTTCTTAGCACTTCTTTTAATTATTGTCATTTCAAATCAGGGCAGCTCGTTGTTAAATTTTGGTGTCGGGTTAAGCATTTCTTTGTTGTGTGGCATTATGCTTGGAACAGTACAACCTCATCGGCATGAGCAAAAATATTCATTTAAAATACTGCACTTCGATATTTTGAATGGCTTAGAAAGTATTCACTCTTTAAAAAATATTTTTATTATTCAATTAGCTGTTTTAAGGCAGAATAAAATTTCGTTTTTAATTAGATTTACGCTTTGTTTCGCCATATCACTACTTATATTACAAGTATTAAACTCTCAGGAAACAGTGGATAACCGACAGGGGCTTATTCTTGTTTTGCTGGGGTTGCAAACTTATATCTTATCGACGCTATTTACTCTTTTTGAAAAAGGAAAATTAGAGCACGCATTATTCCACAGTATATTTCCTTATCAAAAACATGCTCAACCTATAAAAGAGGTAATCCTCATTTGGATAGGGTTAATGTTGGCATTAACGCCAGTGTTCTTATTTTGCAGTTTTAGTTTAAAAAATTACTGTTTGTTGATCTTAATTATTTTCGCAATGAACGGCGTTGTATTTACAATAAATAGAATTCTTTACGCACTATCTCCGCGGTTCTGCTTGTTTAGTTCTTTGCTAAATACGGTGGGCATTTGTGTTGTCCAATACATCTTTCTGGGAGCATACTAGGTGAGTCACATACAATTACAGAAAGTTAATAAGGCTTTTGCTGATAAAGTCTTATTTGCAAATCTTTCATATACTTTTCAGCAACAGGCTTATCATATTATAGGAAAGAATGGCACTGGAAAATCGACTCTTTTACGTTTGCTAGTTGGTTTAGATGCTCCCAATTCAGGTTCCATCATTTTAAATAACCATTATCCAGTAAGCGATAATAGCGTTAATGCAAAAAATTTATTTTATGTACCCGATGATTTAGCGGTATATCCTTTTCTAACAGGAAAAGAGCTTTTATCCTGGCTTGCAAAGGCAAGAACAAATAATGTTGATGAGATAAACCAAATTCTTGAGCGATTGGAGTTACAACCGCATTTAAACACTCGTATTGCTGATATGTCTTTTGGCACTAAAAAGAAATTTCTTTTAAGCTCAGCCTTAATAGGTCAACCTGATTTTATTATTTTAGACGAGCCATTAAATGGTCTGGATAAAAAATCACAACAAACCCTATTAATACTCCTACAAGAAAAAGCCCTTCATTGTGGCATCATTTTAACAACCCACCATGATGCACATCTCGATTTATTAGATCCTATAAAGATCGAATTAGTAGGGCATTGTTTAGTGGATAAATGCGAGAGTTTAGCTGTATGAAAGCATTAATTGTGGCTCATCCTGATGATGAAATCATATGGTTTTCACCTCAAGATTTTGATCTGATCGTCATTGCTTTCTTGGCTCGTCATGATAAGCCTTATGCAGAATATTGTAGAAAATTAGCTATAGAGGCGCATCCATTAAAAGAGCGCATTATTCTACTTGGTATTGAAGAATCAGGATTTTGGAAGGATGGCAAACGACAGCTAGAGTTTCAAAAATCAGAACAAGCACTTTATGATGCTTTAGAAAACCTGAAAAAACAATTTGTGATAACTGAAATATATACCCACAATGCAGAGGGTGAATATGGGCATGATGATCATATTTTAGTTAATAAATTGGTTTCCATGCTATTTCATGAGGTAAAGATTTTTTCTCCTCTTTGCAATGATGGAGTTAATAATCCAAAAAATATAATAACAGTAAAAAATGATCTTAATTTTTATTCAAAGGTTAAAAACATATATATTAAGAGTCGTGCCTGGACTTGGAAAAGTGATTATATTCCTCCTGAGAACCTTTATTATGCGCCCAATCAAGGTGTTTGAATGATTACTGTCAAAATAGCATCAATACCTGAGCGGATATCTCAACTAGAAATAACAATTGAAAGTTTTTTAAAGAAAGTTGATAGCATCCAAGTTTATCTTAATAGCTATAGTTCTATTCCTTCGTTTTTAAACCATAAGAAGATTTGCGTATTTACAAGTCAGGAATACGGGGATATAGGGGACATCGGAAAATTTTACCAAATTGAACAGCAAAATGGTTATATTCTAACCATTGATGATGATTTGATTTATCCGTCAGATTACGTTGATTCTATGATTAGAAAAATTGATTTCTATCAGAGAAAAGTATTTATTTGTGTTCATGGTAACATTTTGCCTAAACAAAAATTGGCCTCTTATTATAAAGATAAGCAGGGTGTTCATTTTGAAAAAGCACTTTTAAAAGACATTAGAGTTGATATTCCTGGCACAGGAACACTGGGTTTTCATACCGATAATATTAAAATTTCTCAACAAATATTTGCATCTCCTAACATGACTGACATATGGCTAGGTGCTTATGCAAGACAAAATAATATCCCCATAATCTCTATATTAAGACAGTGTAGTTGGATTATACAGGCACGGGGTGAGGTATTTCAGAGATCAATTTATCAAGCTTCGTTTCAAAAAGATTCATATCAGACCCAAGTAGTCAATAATATATTTTTTATGGTTCCAGATTTTCATATCTGATTATAAAATTTATTTTTTAAAGTGAGATAGAAATGAGATATAGAATTGAAGCGTTGTTAGGCGCCTTGTTGTTCCAAATAATATTTTTAGGATTAATATTCTTAGGTACACTTTTAGATCCTTTAATTGGTCTTTGGGTCGCAGCAATATATTTTTTTATAGTAGGTTCTTATTTGGTGTATCGTAATTTACTAACATACTTTTCTAAAAAACAAGTTGTAGTATGATTCTATATTGACCAACAATCCAATTTGAGCCGAATTCTAATAGATATTATTTTGAACTATTTAGTTTGCTACACTCTTTTGCTTTAGGTGCATTAGATTTTTTTTCTTTTGTCAAAGGTATAAAAAAATCTTCTATTCCAGCCCTATTATTCGAAGATTGTTTATAAAGGGAAGATGAACAACGGCTATTATCATTTAAAATTTGATATATACCTTTCATTTTATCGTCATTAAACATGATGCTAACCCTCACCTTTTGGCTCAGAAGATATGAAATCAAAATACCTTCCTCTATTCTTATAAACTATAGTATATATCTGTCTAAAATAGTTAGATATTTCTCTTAATTCTCCCGTAAGTTCTGTAACTTTATGAAATAATTCTTTTGTTTCCTCTCGGTCAATTACAAAGCTGTGTGAAGGGTAGCCAGATATAAGTAAATCAAGTTTACCTTCTCTTAAATTAAAATTATTTAGCCTTTCGCCATATTCCTTTGCAATTCGAAGAGATCTATCTACCTCTGCTAATCTAATTGGATCAATTTGATTGAAAATGGGAGATAATAAACCAGTGGTTAGGTCTGTTGCGATTTGTGCTGCCATTTTTGTTGAAAAATTTACGTCTTCTGCAAATCTTAAAGAATAAAAATTTCGTTTAAACATCATTTCGGTTTCAGATTCTAAAAATTTTACTGCTTGAATTGGTGTTAATCCAGATGTACGTTCCCCAACCTCGTCCTGCTTTAATAATTGAACGTCTATTGGTCCGAGTTCTGCGTTGCCAGACATAATTAGTTCGTCAGCACCTAAACATAATAAAGTGCCTGCACTCTTGCACATGCCATCGATTACAATTTTAAAGCTACCTTCATGTGTATCATATAAGCTCTTTTTTCGGGTCTTATAAGCTTTTTGGAAGCATTTGGCAATCCTATAAGCAGCATTAGGATCTCCCCCGATTGTAGAAAGGAATAAGGTAATATTTTTCCTTAATTTCCTTTCTCGGCATTTATCAATGATGTAATCATCCGGTCCTCTTGCGATTTCACCAAGATATACAACAATATCCGTGTCATGCTCATCAGCATATGTATTAACTTGCTTTTGTATTTCTTCGTCCATTATATTTATTCGCATTGAGGGGGTTTATAAGTTTAGGTTTCTTTTGACATATTATAGTCAATGATTCAAAAATATAACTTATTGTTCGAGCTAAATTTTATGGGTTATCCCTGTGGTTATCCCCGATAAAAATAAACCTTTGTTTTAGAAAAGTAAAAATCCATAACCCATTGATTCTATTGGCGTCCCGGAGAGGGTTCGAACCTCCGACCTGCCCCTTAGGAGGGGGCTGCGCTATCCAGCTGTGCCACCGGGACTATGCTTGTTGAGTCTAACTCTTGGAGGCATAAATGACAATATTTATACCTGTTAATTACATATCGATATAATTAGGGCCACCGCCGCCTTCTGGGGCTGTCCAAACGATATTTTGGCGTGGGTCTTTGATATCACAGGTTTTACAATGA
>JAIUOG010000145.1 GCA_020161725.1 Pseudomonadota bacterium | reverse complement strand
TAGGCCAAGTGGCAGTATATGGAATTGATAAGCTAGAAAAAAAGGCTGAGTTCGGTCGTTTTCTAACTAACCCCGATTTCACAGGGAAAGGTTATATGAAAAAAAGCCTTTTTGCCCTTATCAATTTCTGTACAGATATATTAGGCCTTGATTCACTTTTTTTAGAGGTAAAGGAGCATAATCTAAGAGCAAAACATATATATGATTCAGCTGGTTTTGTGGTTATTGGGAAAAATAATGACAATATTTTAATGCATTGGTGTAAAAGGAGTTAAAGATGTTAGTAAAGGATTTAATTGCTGAATCAGAATGGTTTCCTTCAGAGGCTTATGGTAAATCTAAGCCGGCAATTTCTGTTTTATTTCCTTCCTTTGTTCGTAACGATAAGGATTTATTTAAAAAAGTTTTGGAATCAATTGTAAATCAAACTTTTAAAAGCTGGGAGCTGATTATTGTCGATGATGCTTCGACCAGTGGCAACTTTGAGTTTATCCAATCCTATATGAAGAAGGATAATAGAATTAGCTGTATTAGGCATCCAAAAAATGTAGGCTTACCGGCAATATCTGAGTACGAAGCCTATATGAAATCATCTGCTGATTATTTTATGTTTGCCTTTGATGATTTCGTTTTTGAATTAGATGCTTTTGAAAAGCTTTATCAAGCAATTACGGAACAAAAACAAGATTTTTGTTTTGGTTATGTACAAATGGCAGTTTCTTTTACTAAAAGTGGAAAACCTGATTTTGTACATTTGGGTAATTTTATTGATAAGAGATTAGGGTTAGATGCTTCTAATTACATTGCTAATTCTTCAATTATCTTAAAAAGAGAAGTTTTAGAAAATGTTGGACTTTATGATCCTCATATTTTTCTTGTTAGAGAATGTGACTGGGATTTGTGGCAAAGGATTTCAAAACGTTATTTTTTAAAACAAGAAAATATCTTGGTTGGTAGTGAATACGGCATAACTAGAAAAGATAGCTTAGGTAATAGTTATAACAATAATATGAGCTTTTCTAATATTTATAAATTAAGTAGTAGAGATGATAAATTAAAACCTTCAGCCTTCCCTGAATTTAATATTTTTGAATGTAACGAAGCCTGGTCATTAAGAATGCAAACTTATATTCATGATCTGTGTTTTTTTTATGATAAAAAATCCTGGTTCGCTAAATCAAAGCTTGCAAAAAGAAAAGAAGATAAGAGATTTAAAAAAATAGCCTATTATAGTTTTGAGAAAACTAATTACCATCTTTGTTTTGAAGGTATCACAAAAGAAAGTGATGAATTTGGTGTAGGTATTTTATTACCAACAAGTCATATAGTTGATAATTATTTTGCCTTATTAAATATGGATGCAGTTATCTTTAATCGACATCTGCAACCACATTTAAATACGATAGATTATTTATCTCAGATGGGTATAGAAAGCTATTATTTTATTGATGATAACTTTTTGGTTTTAGAGAAGGAAAATTCTGACCCTTGGTATACAAAAAATAATTTAAAGGAAGCTTTAAAATCATTCAAAGCCGTTTTAGTGAGTACTGAAACCTTAAAAGAATATTTTATAAAAGAAAAAATACATCAGAATGTAATTTATTTCCCTCCAGTTATTAATAAGTCTTTAGCATCATTAAATACAAAAGAAATAGCTAAAAAAGAAGAAGTTACAATTGCAATCTTAGGTGGGGCATTTAGACAGGGTGGTTTTTTTGAATGTATTTATCCTGCTTTAAATCGTTTAGCTCAAAGTAAAAAAATAAAATTATTAGTGCGAAAAGGTTTTTGCCAAACCCCAGTTGATTGTCTTTTTGAAATAGAAGAATTTTCTTTTGAAGAAAATTACAATCAATTTATCAACGGATTAAAACAAAAAAACATTGATATTATAATTCATCCCTATGCATATACAGCTAATGCGAGTTATAAGACAAACTCCATACTATTAAGCGCTTATTATCTTGATGCAAATATTATTGTTTTTGATGAACCTGCTTTCAAAAAATTAGATGAAAAACAAGGTATTTTAAAAGCAAAAAATGAGATTGAATCGGTTATAAAATGTATTGAGTCGCTATTTTCTTCAAACCTATCTTTAAATTTAAAAGAAAATTTAAACGTATTTTGTAATGAAAATTTCAGCGCAAAAAATAATATTAATGTTTTGCGAGATTTAACTGCAGAAATACCTGAATTGGATTCAGTTCTTTATGAAAAACGTCTTAAATTATTTTGTCAATATACTAATAAGCAGATGGAATCTAAAGTTTATAAGACTAAGTTTGCCGCTAATCTCAAATATAAAGTCGGGCTAGTGAAAGAGTATTACCAGCGAAATGGATTGACATCAACTGTTAATAAAATAAAGAAAGCCTTAATAAAGAAAATTATCTAAATTTTTGATATACAATGAATCAATTAAACTTAACAAAAATTCTCTTAACAGGAGGCAGTGGCTTTTTAGGTTGCTGCCTTTTAGATGAACTTGGAAAAAATGAAAATTATTCTTTTCATTTGCCTTTAAGAGAAAATAAGCTAAAACCAAATGTTAATTATCAAGTTTTTCCTTATCATGATTTAAATGAAAATCAGGATTGGTCAGAAGCCTTAAATGGTTGTGAGGTAGTTGTTCATTTGGCGGCACGGGTTCATATAATGAAAGAAAATTCATTAGATCCCTTAGCTGAATTTAGGAAAACAAATGTTGAAGGCACTTTAAATCTTGCAAGGCAAGCTGCCAAAATGGGGATTAAGCGTTTTATTTTTTTAAGTTCGATTAAAGTTAACGGCGAATCCACTGCCCTCAACCAACCTTTTAAGGCAGATGATAAGCCTGAGCCTAAAGATGCTTATGCAATATCAAAGTATGAAGCAGAGCAGGGGCTATTAAACATAGCTAAAGAAACGCAAATGGAAGTTGTCATTATCCGTCCCCCATTAATTTATGGCCCAGATGTTAAGGGTAATTTTAAGCAATTATTACAAATTATCTCAAAACCATTCCCTTTGCCTTTTGCTTTAATAAAAAATAAACGTAGTTTTGTTGGTATTAATAATTTAATTAGCCTAATCAATTGCTGTATAAAACACCCTAACGCCGCTAATCAAATATTTCTGGTTAGTGATGGCTATGATTTATCAACTAAAGAATTGATAGAGAAAATTGCTTTTGTACAAAATAAAAGCCCCTTTTTAGTTCCAGTCCCTAAATTGATTTTACTCTTAGGTTTAACTCTTTTAGGTAAAAAAGCCTTATATCAGCGCCTATGCTCTTCATTACAAATTGACCAATCTAAAAATTATCATCTTCTAGATTGGACGCCTCCTTTTTTAGCAGATGACGAATTGAAAAAATGTTATAAATAATCAGATAAGCTATGATAAATAACAAAGATAAGTTAAATGGTATTCAGTGTTCTTCTCTATATGATTTATAGAATTAAGGATTATGAATGATTAAATCAAAAAATGCTGGCATACAAGTATTAAGAGCTGTTGAGTTCTTCAGTATGTATTTTTTTACAACATCTGCGCTGAAAAAAATAGTCAAATTTTTCTTAATTTAGATTACAGTTAATCCGTCTCTCTCATTAAGCATACTTTTGCCATTCACTTTTTTAGTTAGCCTGATATTTCCCGGTATATTGGGGGCTTTTGAAATGAAAATGCATAGTTATTTAAAAACAAAAGTAAAAAACTATTCGAGAAAGAGGCAGGTTCTGGTCATTTAAGCACAGAAAATCTCTAATTATTTACCTTGCAAAGATGTTTTATCTAAGACCCCTTTAGTTATCTGCTCTATAATTCCAAAACTTAGGCATAAATAAACAACATACAATAACACCAGTTATACATAGTACTCCTCTTGAAACTACGGCGCTAGAAATACCAAAGAAGGCTGTCATGGCACCTGCACGAGTATCACCTAGCTTACTTGCCCATATAGCTAATCATTTCTATGCCTGCAAGGCGGCCTCTATAATCATGAGGAATTACATGATTCCAGAGAGTGCTTCTAAAAATATCGTTTTTGCACGAAAACTTAAGTTTTTGATCATCCGTTCACGATATTATTTTTCATAAAAAAGTTCTTTTCTGATGTCTGAGCTAAAGGGGCTAGGGCGCTAGCAAAGACGAGGTTATATCTTTCGTAGCCTTGAAGAAGCGAAGTGCAATCAAGGTTTAAACCGACATTTCCTTGGTTACGTTTCACTGTATCAAGGCTACATTTTAAATACTTTTTCAAAACCTAGCATTTTGGAAGAGCACATAATTTTATGTAATTAGGGGATTCTTCGTTTTGCTAAGAAGGACAGTGGCAGCTCGGGATCTTCTTACATTAGTTAAAAGTATTATTCAGCTAAGATTAATATCTTTTTCCTTTTCAACAAAAGAGGGTCTAATTCGCTTAGCAGATTCAACACCGGGTTGATCAAAGGCATTAATATTCCATAGTACCGATTGAACATAAATTTTATGTTCGTATAGAGCAATTAAGGCTCCTAATAATTTGGGAGTACAACTTTCAAAACTAAGATGGTTCAATGGAACTCCGCCTGCGATATAACTATGAGGTTCCTCATTGAAATCAATACCCTTAGTTAAAACATCAATTTTAGCATCGCAGAAAGAATTAAGTAGAGTATCATTGAATTCATTGGTTGATATGAAATCAATAGCAACTTTGTGAGTACCCTGGCAAAGTAATTGATAATAACTATGTTGAGCTTGATTACCTAAACCACCCCAGATGATAGGACCAGTTGCATAATTGACATTTTGACCATTGTTATCAACGGATTTACCATTTGATTCCATATCTAATTGCTGAATATAGGGCACAAATTGTTCTAAGCGCTTTGAATAGACAAGCAAAAGGTGATTGGTGATATGTAGAAAATTAATGTTCCAAAGACCCACTAAAGCCATCATCACAGCTAAATTTTTATCTAAGTCGGCGTTTAGAAAATGTTCATCCATTTCACTTGCACCCTCTAACAAAGAAGAGAATGCATCATCACCTATAGCAATTGCGGTGATTAAATTAATAGCTGAAGTTAAAGAATAACGGCCGCCAACCCAGTCCCAAATAGGGAGAATATTTGAAAAACCAAATTCCCGTGCTTTTTTTTCGGCGGCTGTAACCGCGATAAAATGTTTATCAATATGCTGAGGTGCATTAAGCCAGACTAGTGCTTTTTTAGCATTATAAAGCGTTTCTTTGGTTGTGAATGATTTAGATGAAATAATAAAAAGAGTCGTTTCAGGGCAAAGGTTATGACAGACATCAGTAAACGCATGCGGATCCGCATCAGAGATAAAATGAAAATTTAATTCTTTAGTTTGATAGGGGAATAAGGCATTAATACAAAA
>JAIUOG010000144.1 GCA_020161725.1 Pseudomonadota bacterium | reverse complement strand
GGTATATTCTATGCGATTCTTCGAAGGAACCCGAACTTATTTTAATGGCAACAGGCTCTGAAGTAGAACTTGCTACAGAAGTTCATCTAAAATTAAAAGAAAAAGGCATTGCAGTGCGTTTAGTCTCTATGCCAAACAGCGAACGTTTTCTTAAAGAAGAATTAGCTTATCAAGAGCAGGTTTTACCTAAAAAAATATCAAAACGGATTGCTATCGAAGCCGCAGCGACCAATTATTGGTACCGCTTTACAGGCCTTGATGGGCTTGTTTTTGGCATAGATAGCTTTGGTGTATCAGCGAAAGCAGAAGAAGCTTATGCTCATTTCGGCCTCACCGTTGATAACATTGTATCTTCTGCCTTAAAACTTTTAAATGACTAAGATTATTGATTTAATTTTGTAATTGGAGATTGAACATGACGACAAAAGTCGCGATTAATGGCTATGGGCGTATAGGGCGCTGCATTTTAAGAGCCATTTACGAATATAACCGCCAAAACGAATTTAACATTGTAGCTATCAATGATTTATCCGGTATTGAAACAACGGCACATTTAACTCGTTATGATTCTACGCATGGCCGTTTTGGCTTTGATGTTAAAGTAGAGGGCGACTACCTTATCGTTGACAATCATCCAATTCGAATTTTAGCAGATAGAGATCCTGAAAATTTACCTTGGAAAGAATTAGACATCGACGTCGTCTTTGAATGCACAGGTCGTTTTACTGAAAAAGAAGCGGCTATGAGGCATATTCATGCGGGTGCAAAAAAAGTACTTATATCAGCCCCAGGAAAACATGTTGATGCAACAATTGTTTATGGTGTAAACCATGACACTTTAAAGGCAAGCGATATTATTGTTTCCAATGCCTCTTGTACAACCAACTGTTTAGCTCCTGTAGTTAAACCCCTGCATAAAGCGTTAGGCATTTCTTATGGTTTAGTGAATACCGTACATGCTTATACTAAAGATCAAATGTTACTTGATGGCAGCCATAGCGACCTTAGAAGAGCCCGCTCGGCTACACAATCGATTATCCCAACAAAAACAGGTGCAGCGATTGCGGTCGGTTTAGTTTTGCCTGAATTAGCGGGTAAATTAGATGGCTTTGCTATGCGAGTCCCTACTTTAAATGTATCGGTCGTTGATTTAACTTTTACTTCTGAAAAACACACAACCGTCGAAGAAGTAAATCAAATCATGCAAGCGGCAAAAAGTGATATCCTTCACATTAATGCAGCCCCCCTAGTCTCTTGCGATTTCAATCATTATCCAGCCTCTGCCGTTTTTGATGCAACGCAGACCAAAGTATTAGGTAATTTAGTCAAAGTCGTTGCCTGGTACGATAATGAATGGGGCTTTTCTAACCGTATGTTAGATACTGCTAACTGTATGATGAATCGTTAGAGGTCAAAATGGATTTGATTGAAATGGCGTCACTGCCACTTGCTAATAAAAGAGTATTAATCAGAGAAGATTTAAATGTGCCGATTAAAGAAGGCATTATTACAAGTGATCAACGTTTGCAAGCGGCTCTGCCAACATTAAAAGAAGCCTTAGATAAGGGCGCTGCCGTTATTGTCTTATCGCATTTAGGACGCCCAGAGGAAGGACGTTTTGATAAACGTTTTTCCATGCAACCTATTGCAGATTATTTGGCAGCAAATCTTTCTTATCCTGTTCGCTTTAGAGATAACTATCTTGACGGCTTAGATGTTAAACCCCAAGAATTAGTCATATGTGAAAACGTTCGTTTTAACCCAGGCGAAATGGCTAATGACGATGTCTTATCTAAAAAATTAGCAGCGCTCTGTGATATTTTTGTCATGGATGCCTTTGGTACCGCGCACCGTGCGCAAGCCTCAACTCATGGTGTAGCTAAATATGCACCAATTGCTGCAGCAGGTCCCCTTTTAATGCGTGAGCTTAAGGCCTTAAAAAAAGCCTTAGAAAAACCAGAAAAACCTATTGTTGCTGTTGTTGGTGGCTCTAAAGTATCAACTAAATTAAGCTTATTAAAACAATTAATTGGTATGGTTGATTATCTTATCCCTGGTGGCGGTATCACTAACACCCTTTTAAAAGCGCAAGGTTTTGAAATTGGCCTCTCTCTTTATGAAGAAGAGCTTTTGCAATCAGCCCAAGAAATCTTAGAACTTGCAGAACAAAAAGGCTGCCAAATTATGCTGCCAACAGATGTTGTTGTAGGTAAAAGTTTTTCGGATAGCTGCCCTGCCTTCAATAAAAGCTTAGCTAATGTAGCCTCTGATGACATGATTATGGATATTGGCCCAGAAACTCTAAGCCGTTATGTTGAAACCATTGGTGAAGCGAAAACCATCATTTGGAATGGCCCCTTAGGCGTGTTTGAATTCCCTCAATTTAGCTTTGGCACAAGAGCCGTTGCTATCGCGATTGCCAATAGTGCTGCTTTTTCTATAGCAGGTGGTGGAGATACTTTGGCTGCAGTTGATCTTTATGATTTAACTCAACAAATTTCCTATCTATCAACAGGTGGTGGCGCTTTTCTAGAATTTTTAGAAGGGAAAACCTTACCAGCCGTAGCTATTCTCGCAGAAAGGGCAAAGTAGATTAGTTTTTTGAATAAATGAGAATACCTTTTGGATTACCCCTCTCCCGCCCTAAAGGGCACCCTCTCCCACAAGGGGAGAGGGATTTGCCTTCCAATTTTGTTCATCTTGTTGGTTAAAAATATGTCAGGATTCCTCAGAGCGCAGCGAAATCCAGGCACATCGTTTATATGTTTTCCTCAAATAGTTTTTTCAAAACCTAGCATTTTGAAAGAGCACGGGTATATTAGACCAGTTTTGCTTTTTTATGCTCTCTTTGCTCTTCATCCATTTCTGAATTTGAAGCAACACTACTATCAGCATCAAAAAATCCGATAGCTAATTTTCCAGAATTCCTTTTTTTATTGATTACGCGATAAATTTCATCGACTAAAGATTGTGTTAATAAATCTTTTCTCGCCTCGACAAAATCATCTAATTCTTTCGGGCTAAAATTCTCATAAAGGTCAGTATATTCATTTCTAAGTTTAGTGATAATTAGCTGATTAATGGCAAACCAAATCATAGTAACATTGATATCGTTGATATTTACAATTTGCACAAGATAATTAGTTAATGCTTTTTTTAGACTTGATTTTAAATAATGTTCTCTTGCTCTATCACTAACCATGTCTAAAGAAAGTTTATAATGATCATTAAGAAACTGCATGAGCTCATCTAAATTTGCAAATAAGGAAATATAGTCATCAACTAAACTTGCTTGCACTTTTTCCTTTAAAGACTGACTAAAAAGCTCAAAATTCGCTGTAAAGATTGCAAAGGCTTTTGCCTTATAAAAATTAAAATGATAAATTAACTCTTCTTCAATTAATCTGCCTACAATGTATTTTTTTATTTCAAATAAAAAATCTTTATTGGGTCTTTCAGGTGCTGAGTAATTGATTGTATCAATATGCGCATCTAGTTTTTGCTGCAATATCGTTCCATCATCTTTTCTAAATAATCGTGCAAACTCATCTAACATTGCTGTTTCTAACAAGGGTTTTAATGCATAAAAACATTCCTCATCAATACCTTGCTCTTCTATTGATTTTATTAATCCCAAAGCCTGTTCATTGTTTTTTAATTTTTTAAATAAATAAATTTTAAGTTGCAAAATAAAAGAAGCCATTAATTTATGTGTTGCTTGTTCAGGTGTGATAGTGATGATTTCGCATTCAGGTAAAATAGCTTGAAATTTTTCAATTAATTTATTGAACGAACCATTTAAACACATAGGACTATCAGGACCACCTCTATCGATACCTTCTGCAGAAAAATTATATTCTCTCTCAATTTCATAAAAGGTCTCTATAAGCCTAATAAAATAACCATGAATTAAATGGGGCTTTGCTTCAAATTCTGCTTTTATCGCCCAAAAAACCAGCAAAATAAGTTCATTTAACGCAATTGCTGAAGCGGGATCTTGATATGCCCCATCCCCTCCTACAATAAGACGATTATACGTATGAAAGGCTGTGGTGGTTTTAAAATAATCCCCTCGCAATTTAAGAATAATTTTGTTCCTTTCTTCCTCGACATTGCTAGATTCATATTTATTTTTTAAAGCATCAATCCATTGATAGAAATAGCTTAGCGGCACATCTGGCATGATGAGATTTTTGAAAGTAGCCACAAAATGAAGATAAGACAAATTAGGATCTTCCTTTATTACAACCAAAGTATTTCTTACAACATCAAAAAAACTATCTAATTTATTTTTGGCATTAAATTCACAGTACATTAAGATTAGAAATTGAAATAAATTAAAATTGACATCTTGGATTGGCAGCTCATTTTCACTTAATTTATTTACAAAAAAATCAAAAGCCTGCTTTATATCAGAACAGACCGACCTCAATTTATCAGCTAATTCCTTTATTTGCGCGGGTTTATTTTCC
Source organism: Pseudomonadota bacterium (assembly GCA_020161725.1). Lineage (GTDB taxonomy): Bacteria > Pseudomonadota > Gammaproteobacteria > Legionellales > Legionellaceae > Tatlockia. Next base: position 974 of record JAIUOG010000144.1, on the reverse strand, counting down.
CTCATTAAAACACCATATTTAGCATCTAAACGCCGGATGGATTTTGAGGCACTTTCATGAACGCTTGCTATATGGGTACTTTGTGCACGCCTATCATTTACAATATTTCGTTCAACATAGCGTTGCATTAAAACTAAAGGATTATCACCATTTATTTGTAGTAATTGATTGAAATCAAATTCACTAAGTTGATGATTTTCAATAAGGATCCAAATAGGTAAGCTCTCCAAAGAAACCAACCAACTATACTTCGGTGATAATAAGGCATCAATCCGCGCAGGATTAAGAAGATTATTCCTCCCAAGGATAGCCAGAGCAGTAACCAGTATTCTAAAGGGGCCTTTATAGTTTAAGATTTGAATAAATTTATCATGATAAACTGCAGTATGATATTGCTCTGAGTTAAAAAGACAAATCAAAACATTCAAGGGGCAGGTTTCTTTTAAAGCAAGTTGCAAATTAGATGCATTTAATAAATTATGATTAACCAAAAAATCAAAAACAATAGAAAAATTATCAGGAATTTTTTTAACCTTAGTAAGAAAATTTTTTAACTCATTTATATTAAAGATATTGGCTTTAATAATTCTTACAATATAAGGCCGTAGAGAATAGTTAATATCATAAGCCATAATATCTAATACTAAATCCCTAGTTAATACACCCAGTAATTCTAATTCTTGTAAAATTAAAAAAGATAAATAATCAGCAGACTTTCTAAACTGCTCAAAATTAGAAAACTCATAACCTTGCCGGTGGCAAATGCTTAAAATAAGAGCTGCACTGATTGGGTCAACTGTTTGCAAACTTAAAATCGTATTAATATTTTTTACTGTGTCTGCATTATTATCCTTAAGAATTAGCCTTGCTTGCGCTGCATCTAAAGGATTATGATTAAACAATAAGCTTTCTATAAAGCTTGTTGGGAATTGTCCTTGTACACATACCACTAAACTTTGAACAAAAAGTTTTAA
>JAIUOG010000143.1 GCA_020161725.1 Pseudomonadota bacterium | reverse complement strand
AGCCTTGCTTTAAACTCTTGTGTTTTATGAGCCAGCTCTTGGTCATTTAAAGCCTGCATTGAGGGCTCGAAAGCATTTATAGCTTGGACTACTTTATCCATACGCCGTAAGGTTCGTTCATTACGGCTACCAAACATTTTTTTCATCAACGTATTTAGCATGCTTTCGATATTCCTATGTGAGATTCATTTCACTACAAACGCAATAATGTACTAGAATTTTGCCAAAATTTCTATTTAAACAAAGTTTAAAACTTCGATTTAAATGCTTTTTATGCAATAAGGCCATCTAAGAAACTATTTTCTATTTCTTCCATTAATCTAACAACATTCCTCAAGCGATTTAGATCTCTATTTTGCATAGCTAGAGATAATTCTTCTTTCCAGATTTTTGACCGGCTTAAGCCATAGCCTAGATTGAATATGGGTTTAAGCAAAAGGCTTAAAGGTAAACCTTGTTCAAACTGCTCACAGCAATAATTTACATAATTTTCTAAAACTATTGTTCTACTCGGTTTTACATAATTAGGATAGAAATATTCATAAAATGAGGTTAGTAAATAAGGATTTTGATAAGCTAATCTGCCTAACATTACACCATCTACTTTCTGCATGTGGTTATTTAATTCAGTGAAAGAGATATTGCCATTAATCACGACAGGGAGTTGAGGATAATCCGCCTTAATTTTGTAAGCATAATCATAGTGTAGAGGTGGAATTGTTCTATTTTGCTTAGGATTTAAGCCTGTAAGCCAAGCTTTTCTCGCATGCACAATCAGTTTATCCGCACCTGCCTCTACTAATTTTTTTACAAAGGAGGCAAAAAATTCATAGCTATCAAAATCATCTATACCGATACGAGTCTTTGCAGTAACTGGAATATTAACTACTGCTTTCATTGAAGCAATGCAATCAGCAACAAGTTCTGGTTCAGCCATAAGACAGGCACCAAAACGACCAGCCTGTACCTTATCACTAGGACAACCTAAGTTTAGATTAACCTCTGCAAAACCCTTTTCTTCTGCAATCAATGCAGCCTCAATTAAATCTTTTTTATTATTACCACCCAATTGCAAAGCAAGTGGCTTTTCAGCAGGATGAAAATACAAGGAGCGTGTAGGGTTGTGTCTAATTGCACCAATAGTTTGCATTTCAGTATATAAAAGCGCTTCTGGCATTAATAAACGCATGAACACACGAAAATGGGTATAAGTCCAATCTATCATTGGTGCGATAGAAAGTGGCGAAATTAGGGCATTAAAAGAGTTATTCACAATAAATCATATAATAAAACTCTAATTATACTGAATTTCAACGAGGGAGCAAAATATTGGCAGCATCAAGATCATACTATTACGCGAGCCATTTAATATTATTCAATGATCTAATTGTGTCATTCCCGCGCAGGCGGTAAACCATTTCTCAAGTTAGCACATCACTTTGTTTGATGGATGGATCCCCCCCCCTGCGCGGGGAAGACACAACTTGACTTAATAAAGGCAATGTATGCGGTTTCCCTCAGCATGATAACTATTTTAAATAATTTAGGTGTAAGCCTTTAAGGCTTACACCGAAGTAGATGATAATTACTCGGTTATCTATAAAACTCTTAAACAAGCTATTGAATACTGAAACTGTGCACTTTCAGGTACCCCTAAAATAATCACCTCACCCGATTTAAGTTCTTTTTCTTGAGTTAAGCGGTCTAAAGTTGCATAAATCGAGGCTGAACCAATATTTCCTATTTGGGGTAAGCAGCAATAATAAATATCTTCAGGGAGATCAATACTGCTTTTTCTTAATCCTTCCTGCAATTTTTCATAGAAATACATCGATGAAATATGAGGTAAGAAATAATTTATCTCCGAACCATTTAATTGATGCTTTTCTATACTTTGCTTAAAAAATTCAACCGCTTTAGGAATGATATTTTCTAAAATTCTTGTATCTTGCTTGATTGAAAAAACACTGTTTTTTGCCCATTCATCCGTTTTCATTGTTTTCCAAGAAATGAGGTGACCTTCTTCATCTTTTACACAGCCTTCATACATACAAGCAGGTAAACTATTAGCATAGGAAATGGATTCCATCCATTCTACTTCTAAATTAAGACCTGAGCTGCAAGGAGAGTTTTGTAATAAAAAGGCACCTGAGCCATCAGATAACATGAATCTTAAAAAATCTTTTTCAAAAGCAATTAAGCCATTTTTATTTAATTCTTGTAATTTCTCATTTTCTATTTCGAACATATCTGATTTTAATAAAGGAGAAACTAATTCTGAACCAGATGCAATCGCATTATTTGCCATACCATTTTTTAAGAATAAATAAGCAATTTCAAGCGCATGCATACTAGAACAGCAGACTCCAGCTGATGAAAAAACAGGAATGGATGGAGTTTCTTTTAATAAACTATGTATTTGTAAACCATGACTAGGTATTAGAACATCAGGAGTTGAAGTACCTACAGCTAACATTTGCAGATCTTTAGGATTAAAATTTTCATTAAATAGCTTACTTATAGAAGCAACAGCAATTTCAGCATTTGAATGAGTTAGCTTTCCTTTCTCATTCATTGCATAATGTCTGTTGGTAATTTTATTATTTCTCAATACGATATTTTTTGCTCTGGAACCTCTCTCACCTATTTTGCCTAGATATGTTTCTATTTCATCATTTGCGATAGGTTTTCCAGGTAGAAAATGAGCTGTCTTGGTTATATATACACTAGGCATTTTACTCTCCATATATTGATTAATATACTCACATTTAGGCTACTCTTTTTTTACTACTGATATGCTCAAACATTTGTAACCGACTCATACGTTCAAACAGATTAGGACTCTTTGAGGCCAAGGAATAGATTTCTACTAAGGTGTTCTTTTTCATCGATTCAAAAACAAGCCGAGTTTTTTCTAATTCCTCATAGGTAAACGCCTCAAATGGCGCATCATTAAGAATATTTTTCATTTCCGAATAATTAACTGTATGAAAATGATAAAAAAGATTCCTTCTATATACATTGCCTGGAAAACAACCTTTTTTATCCCCTTGCTGAGCAAGGTCATCTATCTGACAAATATTTTTATTAATTAATTGAGCATTAGAAAACGATTTTTTTATAAAATTAATTTGATTTAACCAAAAAAACTCTTGTGACATGCCTTTTAATGGGCGCGTAATAATTGAGCAATTGACTAAAGGAAGCCCTAAACTGACATAATTCAAAAACAATAAATCGAAAACCTCTTGAATATAGTTAACGATATTTTTATCTGTTCTTTGCCTGATATTGCTATGAATAAAATTAAAATCGAGTCCATTCCACGAAATTTTTCCCGAGCAAAGATACCAAACGACATAGAAAAGATTATCCCAAGGGTTAGCGTAAAATCTTTCTGCGAGAATATTTTGGAAATGCCGCACATCATGAACTAATGACGGGGTTAGCACTGGTGGAACCTTTGACTTTAAACAAACTGCTATACCTGATTGATCAATCTTATGAGTTACGAGCAATTCTATCCCTCTCATAATTAACCCATTAAAGACAGAAAATGATAATTTGGATAAATTTAGTACAGATTATAGACCATAAAATTTAGATTTTGCAGAATACTTTGTGACTTAATGAGATTTTTGCTATGATTTCCCCTTTTTATTAGTTGATATTACTCTTATGTCTAGCCAACAAGCATACTTAGATTTAATTTTAAAAGCACTTGATGATATCCAGGCCGCTGATGTCATGGTTATCAATGTCAAAGAGCAAACATCAATTACAGATTATATGATTGTATGCACTGGTCGTTCATCTAGGCATGTCAAAGCGATAGCTGATACTGTTATGGAAGAATTAAAACCCAAAAGTTTATCTGTTATTAGCCAATCTGGGGTTGATAGTGGCGATTGGGCCTTAATCGATTTTGGCGATTTTGTTATACACATTATGCAGGCTGACTCACGAGCCTTCTATAATATCGAAGGCCTTTGGCAAATAAGCTGATGCTAAAAATTACCATCATCAGTTGTGGTAATAAGATGCCCTCTTGGGTTGATGCTGCTGTAGTTGAATTTAAAAAACGTTTGCAAGAATATGCAAACGTTCAACTTATTGATATTCCATTATTAAAAAGAAATAAATCGACAAGTCTAGATAAAATTAGGGAAAAAGAAGCTGAACTTGTTACAGTAGCCATTCCTAATCATTCCCGCTTAATTGCTTTAACTATTGATGGAAAAAGTTTCAGCAGTGAAAATTTGGCGCATCGATTAGAGCAACTGCAACAAATTTCAAGTCATTTTTGTTTTTTAATTGGCGGGCCAGAGGGTATTCATCCTGAATTAATTGCTAAGGCCGATGAATGTTGGTCCTTGTCTAAATTAACGCTTCCACATCCTATTGTAAGGATTGTTTTTTTAGAAGCAGTTTATAGGGCATTTACTATTCTTCATAATCATCCTTATCACAAGTAAAGTTTTAAGATAAGATATGTAAGTTCTTTTTTTGATTAAGCAGATTTATTATTACCATGCGATCTAACTATCCTGCAAAAAACAAGCAGAAAGAGGCTATTATTTATCGAAATCGCCTCAGTTTTTTGCTTTTATTAGTTTTAACCTTTTCTATTTTATTGGTTCTACGTCTTGCTTACCTGCAAATATCACAATTTAAACGTTATGAAACTCTCTCCTTAAAAAATCAGATGAGCATTATTCCTATTGCTCCACCACGGGGAATAATCTTAGATAGAAAAGGCGTAATTCTTGCAGACAATGTCCCTGTTTATGTATTAGAAGTTATTCCTGAGCATATTAAAAATTTAAACCTAACAATTAAAGAATTACAAACCTTACTTCCTTCAATTAATGATGATGATGTACAAAACTTTAATAAAATGCGTAAGCAAAATCGCTCCTTTATTTCTATTCCTTTAAAATTAAAGCTCACCCAGGAAGAAGTTGCTATTTTTGCTTCAAATCAATACCGCTTTTCTGGGGTCAGTATCAAAGCACGCTTGATGCGCCATTATCCCTTAGGGGAAATTACAGCCCATGTCTTAGGCTACGTGGGACGTATTAACATTCAAGAATTAAAAGAAGTAGACCCGACTAATTACCGAGCTACCAATTTTATCGGCAAAGCGGGTATCGAAAAATATTATGAAGACAATTTGCATGGCCAAGTGGGCTATCAACAAGTTGAAACCGATGTAAGTGGGCGAGTTGTAAGGACGCTTAACAAAAAAAATCCCTTATCAGGTGAAAAACTTTACTTAACCTTAGATAGTCGCTTACAACAAGTTGCCTTTGATGCGTTGAAAGATAAACGAGGTGCTGTGGTTGCTATTAATCCCAAAAGAGGTGATATTTTAGCGATGGTAAGCATGCCAAGCTTTGATTCTAATCTCTTTGTAAATGGTATTTCAAATAAAGACTATCAAGCTCTATCTTC
>JAIUOG010000142.1 GCA_020161725.1 Pseudomonadota bacterium | reverse complement strand
TTTGAATGACGGACAGGTTAGGTGAAAATATTGCAGGATCACTCAGAGCACAAGCGGGGATCCATTTTTGAATTGGCAGGGGACTTTGTTGAGGGATAGATCCATGCCGAAGCTCAGAATCATAGTGGCCCAAAATGACAAATAAGGCCAAAGGCAAGGAATTTACCCTGCCTTTAATTCAGAACATCCCGATTCAAGCGGTTTTTCTGCAAAGCGGTCAGCAACCCAGGTTACGTAAAAAGGTTCTGCACTACCGGGTGTTGTAAAATGATTTTGATTACCAGGTAATTGTACTCGAGTTATTTGGCCGCCTAGCGTGCACATTTGCTTGAAATAAAGCTCACCCATCACTGGTGGGACTGTAGTATCGTTGGTTCCCCAATAAATGATAACAGGGGCAAAAGGTGCAACTGGGTTTACACTACCTTTTTTATCAGCTTCTATCCAGGCAAAGGCATTTTTAATATCAGTACGTAAAAAACTTTTATATTTATCACCGTAGTTAAAATTTAAACTGTCTGATGCAGCATGCATACATTTTCTTTCCATTAAAGTGTTAACCACCTTGACGCCATCTTCAGTCAACATGTCACTTAGATTTAATTCAGGAAAAGCGGCTGCAGTACCCCAAAGATTTTGTGCGTAATGGGTAAAATTGAAAACGTTAGCACTAAACATGTTAGCAATATTTTTTAAGTAGGTCGTCGCCTCTTGTTCCGTTTTAATATCAGTTGGAAAGGTTACTGCTGTATCATAAGGTGCCATAGCTACAAAACCAAGAATTCTAATTTGATCATTGACTGAGTCTTTAATCTTTAAATAATCTTCCATTCCTGCTGCTGCAAGTGTCGTTCCACCACCTTGTGACCAGCCATAAACGATAGCTTTATTTCCAGCCTTAGCTTCTTTAATTTCAGTGGCTGCTCTAATCGAATTAATAACATCATGAGCCTGAGTTGCAGCAACCGTATATTGATGTTTACCTCCACCACCAAGGCCCTGATAGTCAGTGGCTACAATCACATAACCTGCTTTAATAAAGGCATCCATCGCAGGTAAACCAAAATCAGTCCAAGAATTACCATTCATTAAAAAGTATTGATTTAATGGTTGAGCTGGATCGAGTATCTGTGATGGGCCACAGTTTTGAGCGGTTCCTGTTGTACCATGAGCCCAGGCCATAACAGGTCTTCCCTGTAAAGATTCAGAATTTTTTAAGGGAGCGACTAAAATCCCTGTTGCCATCGTTTTCTTATTATTCACGTCAGAAGAAATATAGGCTATTTTCCAGGCTTGTACGCCAGGAAAAGACGTCTTAATCGGTTCGGATTTAACTAGAGAGCCAAGCTTAGCTTGTTCAGAAACTGGTGGTAAGGCGCTATAAAATTCACCCATACTCACTGGGCCAAAATCAGGTGTTGCTTTAGAGTTCGCTGAGATAACAATTGAAATACAGAAAAAGCTCAATAATAGCTGTCTTTGAAAATACATGATTCTTTCCTTTGGGCAAAATCCATTTAGTTAACAAGAATGCCATAAGTGAAAGGCTTATGCTATACAATATGTCATTCCCGCGCAGGCGGGAATCCATTTATCAAACAAAGTGAGGTGTCACTTTAAGAAATAGATTCCCGCCTACGCGGGAATGACAAAAAATTGAATCAAAAGGTTCCATATTGCTCTTTTGAGTAATTAAATGCCAGAATTCCTCAGCACAAGATCGTAATGAGGTAGGCGTCCACTACTACCTTATTTTTTCTCAGCCAATAGATATTTAATCAAATAATTAAGTATCACGCTGATACCTAAAATTGCTAATAAAATATAAAAGAGCTGTGAAAAGCCATGTTCATAATGAATTTTAAATTCGCTAACCGTAAAACTGCTCACGTTACCTTTAATGGCGGTTAGACTCGCCAATTTTCCTGATAAAAAACCACCTATCCCTAGGGAAACAAAGAAGATACCCATCATGGTACTTACTTTCTTGCGACTAGCTAATACAGTGATTGCAGCTAATCCTACTGGGGATAAAAGAAGCTCTGAAATAGAAAGCATCAAATAAGCAGGAATAAAATAAAGTGGGGACAAAAGAGTATTAGACCTATCTTTAGTCAACAGTGCAATTAAGCCGAAAGCAACGGTGATAAAAAACATAGAGATTAGGAACTTATTTGACGTTCTTTTACCTGATTGCTTTAAGGTTAAGGCTTTTTTATCCCTCGCTAAAAAAAGGCCAAAGATAATCATACCTGCACTCTGTATACCTACATAATAAGGAGGTGGAAAATCGATACCAAATAAAGTAGGTTCAGCAATTCTTGAAATTAATAGTGTCCAAGAAAGGAACATTTGAAAATAAAAGGGCCAAAACATCACGGAAATAATACAAAGTAATGCTATAACGGCAGTTTGTCTCGCTTGCTCAAGCGGCTCATGGCGTATAGTGTACAAAAGATAAAACAAAGACAAAATAACTATACTAATGAAGGCTGAATTCGCAAATTGGGGGTAATAAAGCATTGAAAAACAAAGAAGCCATAATAAAAATAATAAGCAAGCTGCTTTTAAGATATTTTTAAAACGAAGTTCAAAGGGATGATAATCTTTTATCTTATAAAGATAGATACCATAACTAAAAATGGCAATCGCTATAATCATGCCAAAGGCTGCACTTAAAAAACATACAGCCCAGCCAAAGTGATCTTGCAAAATACTGGGTAAGGTTGTACCTAAAATAATACCTGAAGTAATTCCCATATAGAAAATGGTAAAGCCACTTTCCCTCTTAGCTGAACCGGGTGGATATTCATTCCCTAATAAAGATGAAATATTAGGTTTTAAAAGTCCTGTACCAACAGCAATACCAGCGAGTGAAAAGGGGAGAGTAAGATCTGAGGTGAAGAAACTTAAAGTTAAATAACTACAAAGTAAAAAAAAGGCACCTATTAAAATAGCACGTTTTTGGCCCAGTAAATTATCAGCAATATAACCACCAATCACTGGTGCTAAATAAGTTAAGGCAGTAAAGGAACCTACGAGTGAATAAACGCGGTCATCCTGCCATTTAAAATGCAAAGATAAATAAAGAGCTAACAGGGATTGAACAACGTAAAAGCCATAACGTTCCCACATTTCTGTAGCGAAAAAAACACGTAGTGATGGGGGGTGTTTAAAAAGTTCAGCAGTTTGCAATTGAGCTCCCTTTTTATTAAGCAGTTGGTTAGTATATCATTTAATAGTGTGTAAAAAAAACTCTTCCTATTTCCCATTGTTTCCTTGTTCGTTGTTTGATTTTTTATTCATCCATTGAGTCTTGTAGTGTATGATGTTCAAGTTTTCATGGATGGAGTTAAGTCATGGTTGTAGAACAAACTAAACATAGCAATATAAAAGCAAAGCATGGTAGTAAATTAGAGGCTAAGAATTGGCTTAGCGAAGCTGCTTTAAGGATGCTAGCTAATAATCTAGATAATGAAGTTGCTGAAAAGCCGGATGAATTAATCGTTTATGGTGGTTTAGGAAAGGCTGCAAGAAACTGGCAGTCTTATGACAAGATAAGAGAAGTGCTTCGTGAACTTGAAGCAAATCAGACCTTATTAATACAATCTGGAAAACCAGTAGGTGTTTTTACAACACATGAAGATGCTCCCCGAATTTTAATCGCTAATTCAAATTTAGTACCCCATTGGGCAAACTGGCAACATTTCAATGAGTTAGATAAAAAAGGCTTAATGATGTATGGCCAGATGACTGCTGGTAGTTGGATTTATATCGGTTCACAGGGAATTATTCAGGGGACTTATGAGACTTTTGTTGCCTGCGCAAAAAAACATTTTAACGGTAGTTTAGAAGGAAAATGGATTCTTACGGCAGGGCTAGGTGGTATGGGAGGGGCTCAACCTTTAGCTGCTGTGATGGCAGGGGCTTCAATTTTGGCTGTTGAATGTGATCCTACTCGCATTCAAAAACGAATTGAAACACGCTATCTTGATAAATATACCTCCAATTTAGATGAAGCACTTAAATGGATAGAAGAGGCTTCTGAAATTAAAAAACCAATATCAGTAGGTCTTTTAGCTAACGCTTCGGACATTTATCCTGAATTATTAAAAAATGGAATAATGCCTTCCATTATTACTGACCAAACTAGTGCACACGATCCCCTTAACGGGTATTTACCCAAAGGTTGGAGTTTAGAAAAAGCCGCTGAACTAAGAAAATCGTCTTCTAAAGAAGTAGTAAAAGCGGCTAAAGAATCAATGGCAATCCAAGTTAAGGCAATGCTTGAATTTTCTAAAAAAGGAATTCCTGTTTTTGATTATGGCAATAATATTAGACAGATGGCCTTAGATGAAGGTGTGAGTGATGCTTTCGATATTCCAGGTTTTGTACCCGCTTACATAAGACCTCTTTTTTGTGAAGGTATTGGACCTTTTCGTTGGGTTGCTTTATCGGGTGACCCCGAAGATATTTATAAAACAGATGCCAAAGTTAAAGAATTAATGCCTCATGATAAACATTTACATCAATGGCTTGATATGGCTGCTGAAAAAATTGCTTTTCAAGGTTTGCCTGCAAGAATTTGCTGGGTCGGTTTAAAAGATAGAGCAAGGCTAGGTTTAGCTTTTAATGAGATGGTTAAAAAAGGTGAACTTAAAGCGCCTATTGTGATTGGGCGTGACCATTTAGATTCAGGGTCGGTTGCCAGTCCTAATCGTGAAACAGAAGCCATGCTTGATGGAAGTGATGCTGTTTCCGATTGGCCGCTATTAAATGCACTCCTAAATTGCGCTAGTGGCGCTACTTTGGTAAGCCTACACCATGGAGGGGGCGTTGGTATGGGATTTTCTCAGCATGCTGGAGTTGTTATTGTTGCAGATGGTACTGATAAGGCTTCCGAACGCTTAGCACGCGTTTTACATAATGATCCTGCAACAGGTGTAATGCGGCATGCTGATGCAGGTTATCCAATAGCTAAAAAATCAGCTCTCGAAAATCAGCTTTGGTTACCTATGTTATCAGAGGAGGGACAATAACCATGACAAATCTTTTCAAACTTGTTCCAGGAAAGCTAAGTTTAGATGAATTAAGAACTGTAACGACTAATAAAGATATGATTTATCTTGATGAAAGTGCAGATGCATTGATAAGGCAATCAACCGCTTTAGTTGATAAAGTCATTGAAGATAATAAAACAGTATATGGAATAAATACGGGTTTTGGATCTTTAGCAAATCAGATCATTTCTAAAGAAAACTTAAAACAGTTGCAACGAAATATTGTCTTATCTCATGCCTGTGGGACAGGGGATTTATTAAGTGATGACGTTGTATCACTTATTTTACTTTTAAAAATAAATAGTTTAGCCCAAGGTTTTTCAGGAATTAGAAAAGAAATCATTGATGCCTTAACACTTTTTTACAATAAAAAAATGTACCCTTGCATTCCTGCTAAAGGATCGGTTG
>JAIUOG010000141.1 GCA_020161725.1 Pseudomonadota bacterium | reverse complement strand
CTGTAGAGGGATGGATTCCCGCCTGCACTGGAATGACAAGTTTTTTGCAAGACCTTTATTTTAATAACTGTCATTCATGACGGCGTCTTTCCCACAATTGTCATTCCCGCGCAGGCGGGAATCCATTCCAGTTTATACTCCCATTCGCCCAGCTAACAGAGTACGATCCCTTTTTTTGAACAATACTAGTATTTTGAAAGAGCACGGGTATAGACCCAATTTTTGTTATTAAATATTAAATTGCAAGAATGCCGTTGCACCCATACTAAAAACAAGTCTAAAATCGGTTGTTAAATTTCATAAGGGATTATTCATGAAAGAAAAATTACTACGATTAGTATTTCTTAGCATTTTTTTTACAACAGCCTCTCTAACACATGCAACACCTGAAAAACTAGTTATCGATAACAAACATAGCTATGTGCTCTGGTCCTTAGAACACCATGGTTTCTCAACCCAAACAGGAAAATGGTTTGTTGATGGAACTATCGTTGCAGATAAAGATAAGCCAGAAAACTCTAGAGTGGATGCCGTTATTAATATAAAAGATATGGTAACGGGAATACCTGACCTTGATAAGCATCTTGAGGGTAAAGAGTTTTTTGATGCTGCTCAATTCCCCAAAGCGAGCTTTGTAAGCAATAAAATTGAAGTAACAGGAAAGGATACAGGGAAAATTCATGGTACTTTAACCATTCGTGGCATTTCTAAGCCTGTTGTCTTAGATGCAAAATTAAATAAAATTGCTGAAAGTCCTATTACTCATAAAATGACCGCAGGCTTTAGTGCAAGTACTGAAATTAAACGTTCTGATTTCGGTATCAATACTTATTTACCTACCTTAGGTGATAATGTAAAAATTCAAATTGCAATTGAAGCTTACAAACCAACAGAAAATCAAGCATAGGATTGATTTGCAGGGCATATAGGTATATGCTTTGCACCCTTGGAGAGATGGCCGAGCGGTTGAAGGCGCACGCCTGGAAAGTGTGTATACGGCAACGTATCGAGGGTTCGAATCCCTCTCTCTCCGCCACCCTACCAATTCACTCCCAATCAAAAATAGTACTACACTTTCTATCTTACCTTTGAAAAGCTAACTCAAGAGAAGGTTTGAACTTTTCGTCATTGCAAACAGTAGTAAGCTAATTGCTCTGGAGCTCATTGAAAATCCTTTCTGGCTTACTGCCAGTGTTTGCCATGACAGCATTTTAAGGATAAATAAATGACTACAAGAGCAAAATACCAAACTATTGCCAAAGAATCGCTACAAGCCTTAATTACTTTTGATAAAACTCTAGCTCATATTAAACTTGAAACTGCGATCGTTGATTTAGTTAAAATCAGAGCCTCTCAATTAAATGGTTGTCTTTTTTGCCTTGATTTACATTGCAAGGAAGCCAAAAAACATAATGAGCGCGAATTAAGAATCTACCATTTACCTCTCTGGAGAGAATCAGAATTATTTAATGAACGCGAAAGAGCGGCTTTATTATGGACAGAACAGTTAACTCGCCCGTCCGTAGAAGGAATTACTGATGAGATATATGAGGAAGCAGCTAAATATTTCTCTGAAGAAGAATTAACCCAGCTAACTGTCGTTATTAGTTCTATCAATGCTTGGAATCGCTTTGGCATGGCCTTTAAGCCAACAGCGGGCTCCTTAGATAAAATATACGGTTTAGAGAAACTGGGACTCCTATAATTTTTCTATCAATGTTATTCTTAAAAACTATTTCTGCCCGAATATGGCCTAAACACTTAGAAAAGGATTTTAAGGTCTGTGACTCATCATACAAAAGCAACTAAAGCTCCACTAAATGATGCTGGTTATAAACGCAGCCTAAAAGACAGGCATGTACAACTTATTGCCCTTGGTGGAATTATTGGTTCAGGCTATTTTTTAGGTACAGGTGCTGTAGTTAATGATGTGGGACCTGCTGTCTTTTTAGCTTATATCTTAGGCGGCCTAATTATTTATCTAACCATGCTTTGCATGGGAGAGCTCGCAGTTGCTATTCCTATTTCAGGTTCCTTTATAACGTATACCTCTGATTTTATTTCCCCGACTATTGCCTGTGGCGTTGGTTGGTCCTATTGGATGAGCTGGGTCACTTATATTCCTGCAGAATGCATTGCAGGTGGGATCATTATGGAACATTTTACAGGTATAGACGGCTATGTTTGGGCTATTTTATTTGGCCTATTGATTACTTATATCAATATGTCAAAAGTAGGTGTTTTTGGTGAAATTGAATTTTGGTTAGCATTGATTAAAATAATAGCCTTAGCAGGCTTTGTTATTCTTTCTGTTCTTATTTTCTTTGGTTTAATTCATGGCACTCAACCTCAAGGCATTGTAGGCAAACGCTTTATTTTAGATAATGGTGGTTTATTTCCTAATGGCTGGCCTGCCTTACTCACAGCCATGGTTTTATTATTAGTTAACTATCAAGGTTCAGAAATAATTGGCTTAGCAGCAGGTGAATCAGAAGATCCTGCAAAGATGATTCCCAAAGCTATCCGCAATGTAACCTTTCGTATTTTATTTATTTATATTATCCCTGTTTTTTGCTTGGTATTAATTTATCCTTGGCAAAAAGCTGGCCTTAATAATTCTGTTTTTTCTGAGGCGCTTAATTTCTATGGCTTACACTGGGCAGGTATTATTACCAGCATTGTAACCCTCTCAGCCACCCTTTCCTGCTCTAATTCAGGTGTTTATGGTATAGTACGCTCCCTAAACGCGCTTGCAAGACATGGTATGGCACCCCATAAATTAAGTTTACTTAATAAAAATGCGGTTCCACAAAATGCAGGTATTGTTACTCTGCTTTCAATTTGGATATTTTTAGGAATAAGTTATTTTTTTGGTCAAACAAAACTCTACTTGGCCTTTTTATTACTATCCGGTTTTACAGGAACCGTTGCTTGGATTTCACTTTGTTGGGCACAGATTAATTTTAGAAAGCGTCTTTTACAAGCAGGTTATACTGTCAATGATCTGGGTTATAAAACACCTGGCTCACCTTATACAGGTATTCTTGCCATTATTTTGATGGCTATCTCTCTTTTATTTTTAGTTTTTAACCAAGATACCGTTTATAAGCTCGCTTTTTTTCTTGGCCTCTTATGTTTTATATTACCAATATTTATTTATAAAATTATTTGTAGAAAAAAGGTAGAGAGCCTACAGTCTAATGTTTCAAACATGCAATTTTCCGATATTTTCCCAGATAAAAGTAAATAGAACTTTGGGAGTTCTCCTTGCTATGCATGCCGCTCGAGAAGATCAATTTTAAAGTTTATTGACCAAAACATAAACAAAAGATAGAATATCAATTATTTGCACAATATGTGAGCACAATGGTCTTATCTCCCGAAAAAAAGCTTGCTTTATTAAATGCCGCTAAAAAAATCTATCAAACCTATTCAGCTTTAGAAATTTTTAAAACAAAAGAATTTGATATTGATGGTCATCAAACGACAGTCTTAGATTTTATATTACAAGCAAAACCAGGGTTAACTCTCACTATCAATACAGATAATAACGAATATACGGTTAACATAACTAATGAGGCTGAGGGCAAAAGAATTAGCATTAGCTCTAAAAATGCAGCAGCTGCTTTCCATTCCTTTATAGAATATGAAGAAAATACAAGCTTTGCCCTTGATCTTTTATGCCAACATGATTTTTTTATCGGTCATGATAATCAAGTTGAAATCAGATTAGACCAAGCGTTTTTAGGTAAAAATAAAATTGACCTTTATCGCTCACATCTTGTTACCATACATAACATTATTACTAAACTTGAAAATGAAGATGACATTAGTAATCTTTTGGTTGCTCTAGCCACTGGCTCAGGAAAAACTTATGTACAAGCACTTTGGATGTTTATCTTAAAACAGGCTAACTGCAATGGTTTATTTTGTATACCTGATAAATTAATTCCTCAATTTAAAGACGATTTAAGACGTTTTTTACCAGATAGTATGGTTGATGAAATTATTATTCTAAGAGAAAAAGAAGATTCTCCTGATGCAAAAGCAGCCATTAGCGACCTTAATAACCCAAATAATACTTCCCATATTGTCCTAGCCTCATCTGAAGCAATTTTAGATAATCATTATCAAGAATTATTTGATACTAATACAGACAATGCTTTTTTCTGTTTTGATGAACAACATCTTTTAATGAAATCGGAACGGCGAAGAATGCGGTTGATTGAGCTATCAAAAAAACATTTATCGATGTTTTTAACTGCTACACCTAACGAAGAAACCTATGAATTAGCAGGAAATAAACCTGTGGCAATTATGTCTAGTGGACAGAAAGAACAGGCAGGCCAAGGCCAATTCCCAAAAATGTTTACAGAAGAAGCAATCAATTATAGCGATAGAAATAAGTTAGATGACTACCGTTTTTGGCAACTAGCCTTTTGGGAAAATATGGCTAATGGTTTATTTTTACGTTTTATTAATAGTATCCAAGAAGAACAGAGCTCTGCTGGTATTTCAATTGTTGAAAATCTACCTTTCTACCTTCATCGTAAACCCAATGAAACAACCGAACGCTGGGCCTTACAAGCACCAGTGGCGCACAAAATACTTTGTATTGTTGATGATAATGAAACATTAATTAACTTGGTGATGGCAACACAAAGATCTAATAGTCGTGACAATCGACTTGATAGGACTGTTTATCACAATGGTAATTTTATAAGCCGTCAAGATGCCTATGAGTTTTTTACTCTACCGATGATTGACGACAACCTTGTAGAAACACATCTTGAAAAGAAGCAACATGCCTATTCTCTGCTTAACCCTGAAAAGATTGCTAGAGAGGTAGCCCATAGGAGTCTTGCTGATCAAATAAAAATTAATATTTTTCATAATCTTGTGAATTATATTTTAACCGATCTTACTGGTTTCGATACAATCAAATTAAATGAGCTGCGTAAAAAGGATTTGGATGGGCTAGTAAAATTAGTAAAACAAAAATTAACTGTTAAAAATGAAGCTTATTTTAGACAAAAACTACAAGAAAAAATCGGTCAAGATGAAGCATCAGAAGTTAGCCCACTTTTGGCAGAGCTATCTCAATGGTTAAACAATAATAAAAATAATACAGTTCCCTTTAATAAGGTAATTGATAACTGGGATTTAAATAACAGCCTTAAATATTTAGACTCTGCCTATCAAAGTAAATTTGAAGCTTATGCTAATAGTCATTTAGCTTTAGGCTTAATGACTAACATGGATAAAGCTGAAACGGCTATCCACGAATCGAAACCTTTTTTAGGTTTTGCGGATAATACTTATAAACTTTATGATAATGACGGCGCTTTAGTAAGCCAAGCGAAAAAAAGAGCCCGTTCTTCACTTGAAATTTTAAGTGATCAAACCGAAGAAACAAGCCTTAGTCCCAACTATATAGATATTACTGAAGAGCAGGCTGATAATTTATTTCGTTTAGGTTTTGTTG
>JAIUOG010000140.1 GCA_020161725.1 Pseudomonadota bacterium | reverse complement strand
CCCCGTCTCGAAGCATAAACAGGGTGAAGTGCCTGGATGCTTCGAGACGGGGTTACCACCCCTCCTCAGCACGAACGGCCTAGGGGAATGATAGTTTCCTAAGAGAACAATATTTTCTTAACTTGACGCCATTAACTGAACGGTTACATTAATAAGTACTAATGCACATAAAGCAGACTTATTTTCTTTATATCTATAGTATAAATATAGTACTAAATTGGTTCTATATGCGGCAAAAAGCGAATATTACCCTATTGTAAAGGAAATATGCAATCATAAACTGCTTTTTTTCATCAGTCTTCCTCTTGCCAAGAGTCGTAAAACCCATAAGAATAGAGATATAACTTAAGGCAGGAGTCAGGATGACCCATGACACAGAACTCAGCGAACTGATGCAATCAGTAGCTAAAAAAAGCTTACAAATTATTGCTGAATTAAAAGATAAACCAACCCCGCTTCCAGTATTGATTAATCAATTTATTGATTTAACTGAACATTTCCAACATTTAATTAATATCATTTTAAAAAATCCTGAAAAAGTAATTAAAACACAAATATCCTACTGGGAAGACGCAGTGGGGCTGGCCCAGTCCATGCTGAATTCCTGGGTTGAAGGTACACCTATGCCTATTAACGATCATAGGTTTAGCGGCGATGATTGGATGCATAATCCCTTTTTTAATTTTTTAAGCCAACAATATCTTTTGGCCAGCGAACATTTAAATTCCATGCTTGAAAACGTGGAATATAGTGACAAGAATGCTGCAAAGCGTTTGCAGTTTTTTACCAAACAATATTTAGATGCCTTATCTCCAGCAAACTTTATCCATACCAACCCTCAAATCATCACTGAAACTATAGAAAGTAGTGGTAAAAATTTGCTAAAAGGGCTGCACAATTTACTGTCAGACCTGGAAGCAGATTCTTTACGTTTGTCAGTTAAAATGACGGATACTGATGCGTTTGAAATTGGTAAAAATCTAGCCATAACGCCTGGAAAGGTCATTTTTCGCAATGAGATGATAGAGTTGATTCAATACACTCCACAAACAGAGAAAGTCAACTCAGTTCCTTTGCTTATGATCCCGCCATGGATAAATAAATACTATATTTTGGATTTAAGCCCTCACAACTCTCTTATTCGATGGTTAGTGTCGCAAGGAATTACGGTATTTATCATTTCCTGGGTAAATCCTGATAAGCATTTTGCTCAAAAGAGTCTATTTGATTATTTACAAGAAGGTCCCAAAGCTGCAATTAATACTATCAAAAAGCAATTAAATGTAAAAAAAGTAAATACCTTAGGCTTTTGTATTGGCGGCACCTTGCTGACTAATCTTCTAGCCTATGACAAAGCCCATAAGGATAAGTCCATTAATAGCGCTACCTTGTTAGCAGCCTTAATTGACTTTAGCGATCCTGGCGACATTTCTGTCTTTATTGATGAGCAGCAAATTTTACAGCTTGAAGCTGAGATGCGTGATAAAGGCTTTTTAGATGGTCGCTTTATGGCTACAACCTTTAATTCATTAAGAGCAAATGACTTAGTTTGGTCTTTCTTTATTAAAAATTATTTAAGAGGCAAAAACCCTGTTCCTTTTGATATTTTGTATTGGAATGCCGATGTCACCAATATGCCTGAACTTATGCATTCAGAATATTTACGTTGGATGTATCTCCACAATAATTTAATTAAACCAGGCAAAATACGTTTAAATAAAACTCCTTTGGATATTACTAAAATTGATACCGAGACCTATTTTATTTCAACTGAAAAAGATCATATTGCGCCTTGGCAAACCACTTATATTGGTTTTCAGGCCATGGCAGGTAAAAAACATTTCTTATTAGGTGGCTCAGGACATATTGCAGGAATCATTAATCCCCCATCGACAAAGAAATATCATTATTACGTAAATAAAAAGACGAACCTCTCTACCAAGGAATGGCTAGAGCAGGCTAAAAAAGTGGAAGGCTCATGGTGGCCTGAATGGATGGCCTGGCTAACTAAAACTTCAGGTAAAGATATACCAGCACCTGTTATCAGTAAATTACCCATGAAAGTCTTAGCTAAAGCGCCAGGGGAGTACGTGCGTAAAACTTATTTATCCAAGCAAGAAAAGGAAGAGAAAAAACCATTGTAGCCCAGGAAGATTCTTAGCCTAACCAAAGAATAACAGGATAGAGCAACTGTCTTGAATTAAAATTCACAGTTGCTACTTTAGTGCTCCAACATAAAGAAAGGTCTTTTTATTAAAAAAACTCGATTTAAACTCCATTTACCTTGCAGGCCTTACATTTATGTTCTTAAATTAAAATAGGATTAAAAAATTAGTTGTAGCTTAGAGAAGATTAGCTCAGGGAACGACACAATCTATGAATAAGAACAATCAAATTTTTGAAATGTCTAAGACTATTAGCCAATTGAAACAAAAGATAAAGGAGCTAAAACTAGAGCTTCGTTCATTAAGAACATTAATCAAAATGGAAAAAAACAGTTTTCCTCATCTTTTAGTTGTGGAAGATAATTCAATAGCTCTTCGCCTTATAGAAACACTCGCAAAGAATACAGGCTGTAACATTACTTCTGTTGCTAACGGTGAAAATGCCTTAAAACTTGCGCAAAACTTTAATTTCGATTTAATTCTTACTGATATTGGTTTGCCTGGTATTTCAGGTCAAGAATTAACTGAGCGTATTCGCGCCGATGAGAAAAAAACCAAAAAAAAATCAATCCCGATTATAGGAATAACTGCTCAAGCCTTAAATAATTTTGAAGATTACTTACGTTCAGGAATGAATAAGGTTTTTTCAAAACCAATTAATTTTAATCTGATGCGAGTTATCATTAAAACCTTTGTTGACCATCCCAATCATTCCCTGGTTGATAAAATGGCTTCTATAGATCAAAAAAATTCAAAAGAACTTTATAATTTAGACCCTTTACCCTTACTTGATCTAAAACAAGCCAAGCATATTTTAGGCGAGGAAGCGACACTAAATGAGTTTTTAACTCTTTTAAATCAAAAATCGATTCCTGAAGATGAAAAGCAAATCAAAAAAGCTTATTTGCAAAAAGATTGGCAAAGTATTGAAAATATCGCTCATAGGATGAAAAGCGGAGCAATGTACTGTGGTGCTATAAAAATGCAATATGCTTGTCAAAATTTAGAAAACAATTGTAAGACGGGAAAAATAAAACTACTAGAAACACTTTATCAACAATTATTAAAGGTTTTAGAAGAAACCAAAGAGCTTATCAAATACCGTCATTAAGGATTTCTATAATAAGTCAGGAGTATATACCCGAGATCATTGAAAATACGATGGTTTGAAGAAAACCTATTTAAAATGTAGCCTGGATGAAGCGAAGCAAAATCCGGGTTTAGCTTCCCGGATTTCGGCTCGAAGAGCCTCCATCCAGGCTACATTTTATACTCGCTTTTTGAAGTCGTTTGGGTATATATTAAATACCCCTGACCTCTTACTCTATTGCAGTTAAAATAATCAAAAAATAAACCCACAAACTGTGGGTTTATCATTTAGTGTCTAGTTTTAGTTTCTTCAACCATGTCATAGATTGCTTTTTCAAAAATCCTAAAAGAGTTTTGAACATAATCTAGCGCTTTATGGCCGTTATCAACTGCAATACCTAGTTGTTTTTCAAGCAGGTCTTCAGGCTTTTTAATTTTTGCCAAATCATCAGGTTTTAAATAAGTTAAACTTTGAATTGTTTTAACATTTAATTCGGCAATTGCTTGAAAAGGCGCTTGGAGCTTTTTAGCCATGTCACTCCACTTTTCGAATGCTTCAGTCATGATATTCTCCTCAAATTGCTGCACCGCACAATTTAATCATAGTAGATTATAGTAAAAATTGTCAAGAAAACTTCCTATTTTTCTTTTGCAGTGCAATATAAATTAGAAGCTTTCATCTCTTACTATAGCAAATTTTTCCTCATACAGACTGGATACCGATAGAGCCAACTATTATTTTTTGAAATATTCTTGCCACTGCTTTGATAATTCATCCATTTTTCCAGACCAGAGTTCGGTAGCTTTTTTGTAATCATTAATAAAACTATTAGAGTCGATTGATGTTTCAATATTAGTAAACATCTGACCAAGCATGGTCTTAAATGACTTACTCATGGGATGATGCGCCAAAATAATGAGCTGGCGCAACATATCTGCTGATAAAAACTGAGAGGAACCACTTTCCATTTCGACAAAGATTTGCAATAAGGTGTTATTAGTCAAATCTTTGCCAGTAGAGGCATCCTCTACTTTAAAAGCAATACCCTCAACAACATATTGAGCTAATTCCTCAACATTAATATACTGACTTTTTTCTGTATCGTAGAGGCGTCTATTTTTATATTTCTTAATCAATCTAATCATTTGCTTCCTTAGTACATATGCAAACCGCCATTGATACTGATATTAGCCCCTGTTAGGTAACTACTTTTCTCATCAACAAGAAATTCAACTACCCAACCAATTTCTTCAGGCTCGGCTAAACGCTTTGCTGGAATAAGCTCAATGATTGAATCCAAAATATCAGGTCTAATACCTTTCATAAGGCGTGTATTCACGTAACCAGGAGAGATACTATTTACCGTGATATTTTTAGACATTAATTCTTGTGCAAGCGATTTAGTAAAACCATAAACCCCTGCCTTTGATGCTGCATAATTGGCTTGTGAAAACTGGCCTTTTTGTGCATTAACGGAAGAGACATTAATAATACGGCCACCCTCTTGAGCTCGCATTTGATCTACTACTTGCTTGGTTGTGTTAAACATACCATCTAAATTGACCGATAACACTTCATCCCATTGCTGCTTAGTCATTTTAGTAAAGACCGCATCTCTTGTAATACCAGCATTGTTAACTAAAACATCAATTCTGCCAAATTCTCGAACTATATTTTTTATAACCTTTTCGCACTCAGAATAATCGGTCACATCCATTTGGCGATAGAAAATTTGCTTATAGCCATTCTCATGCAGTGAGGATTGCCACAATAAAGCAATATCAGGCGCTAATACATCAAGCGCAATGATTTTTTCATATTTTTTGCTGAGTTGTTTAGCTATTGCAGTACCGATATCGCCAGTACCCCCTGTAATAAGCGCTACTTTATCTTTAGACATAATCGCTCTCTATTTAATTTAAGAAATAGCCTTTACATATATTGGCCGCCATTAATATCAATATTAGCACCAGTTATGAAAGATTGCTGCTCTGCAGCAAGAAAAGCGACTACTTCTGCTATCTCTTCTGGTTTACCCAAACGCCCTACAGGGATGGCTTGGATAATTGATTTTAAGACCTCTTCCTTCATTGCAGAAAGCATTGGCGTTTCGATATAGCCAGGGGAAACCGTGTTCACTGTTATATTTTTATTAGCGACTTCTAAGGCTAAACTTTTAGTAAAACCGTATAAGGCAGCTTTGGTTGCAGCATAATTGCATTGCCCAAATTGGCCTTTGCGACCATTAATCGATGAAATACTAATAATTCGACCATAGCCTTGAGCAAGCATAGCGGGTAACACATTACGCGTCATATTAAATACACTGGTCAAATTGGCATCAATAACCTGTTGCCATTGTTGG
>JAIUOG010000139.1 GCA_020161725.1 Pseudomonadota bacterium | reverse complement strand
TGGACCTATTCAGCACCTAGCCCTGCCGTTGTGACTGTTTCTGAAGGAGAAATGTCTACTGTTCAATATACGGTGACTAATCAATCATTTAAACCTAAAACTCTCATATTAAAACCTACTATAGGGTTAAGTGCTTTTCCTTGTTATTTGGCTGGCAAGGGGAGTACATGTATCTTAACTTTAACTGTTAACGGTAGCCTAATACCCCAGCAAGGTATACATACAGGGCCTATCTTATGCGAACAGGCTAATTCGAACCAGTGTTATGGGCCTGCTCTGCTAAATAGTTTGGATATTCGTTTAACACAAGTGCCTCCTGTTGTGCGATACACTGTGGTTCCTTCAGCAGGTGCTAACGGATCGATTAGCCCCAACAGTGCACAAACAGTGGTTTCAGGAGAAAACATTAGCTTTACTGCAACTCCTGCAGCTGGTTATGGGGTAGAAAATTGGTATGTAGATGGAAATCAAGTACAGGCAGGGGGTACTAGTTATACACTAAGTAACGTGACTGCCAATCATACTGTATCGGTAAGTTTTGGTTTGGCTACAATTACTCCAAACCTGAGTACTCTAGCGCTTTCAGTAGATAATGTAGTAAGCAATCCTACTTTAACAGGTAAGCCGCGCAAGATAACGCTTACCAATACTGGTACAATTCCCGCAACCAATGTTCAGGTTACTTCGAATAATTGGCCAATAGATACAATCTTTGATGCTTCGGGTTGCGGCACGATACCACCAAATGGAGGAAGCTGTGAGATTACGGTTACTCCAGGAGCTACGGCAAGCAACACCTGTACAACTGGGACAGCTCCCACAAGTTCTTTGAATATCAGCGCAGACGGTGGGCTTTTTCAAACAGTTAATGTATACATACTTAGCTTTGGTTGTCAGTACCAGGGAGGATATGTATTTGCTGTTGATGATACTACAGTCGATACAGGTAGTATTGGTGGTAAGGTGGTATCCTTAGTCGATCAGGCTTCTCGTTATGATGGTGGCATCATTTGGAGTTCAAATAATTCGGGCACAGTTGTTTATAACAGTATCTGGGGTATTGCATTAGGTTCTACAGCATCATCCCCACTTCCCAATGCGACACAACCTCCTGCTTACCCAGCTACCTTTGTAACTGGACAAGCGAATTGCACTGGTAGTTATGACGGAGAATGCAATACTAATAACGTTTTTATCTTTTATTCTGCGCCAAATACAATGCCCTCTATCAATTTAAACTTTTATGCGGTAGGACGATGTAAAGCCTATACTGGAGGTGGTTTTAGTAATTGGTATTT
This sequence comes from Pseudomonadota bacterium, assembly GCA_020161725.1. Taxonomy (GTDB): domain Bacteria; phylum Pseudomonadota; class Gammaproteobacteria; order Legionellales; family Legionellaceae; genus Tatlockia. The sequence goes on along the minus strand of JAIUOG010000139.1, from coordinate 4,392 downwards.
GCCTGCAATTTGCGAGATAGGGCCTGCAAGTGGTGGTTCTAATTGTGCAGTAAATACACCTAACATTGTCAGTAATATACCGGGTTTATTGAGCAGTACAAGCAATCCCGATACTGATTGCAGCTTTGGGAACAATTGTTTAAATGGATACTATTGGAGTTCAACTGAACTTGCGACCAACCCGCATGATGGCATTTGGACGCAGTACTTTGATTCCAGTGGCAGTTCGCAAAATGCGGTTTTCTTTAAATACAATAGTAATGGTGTTCGCTGTGTGAGGATTTTTTAATGCCTAAGACCCAATAACGACGGGTAAAATGTTTTTAGTGGGCGAGGTTAGGGGGTTCCAGCCCCTTACCGCCTTTAAGCTAATAGTGCCTTAATATATACTTTTTGGTATATAAAATATACAATAAACGCTTTAAAAGGAAAGAGTGTTTTAAAGATGGCAAGACCTGTTGTTCTGATTCATATTGATCATGTGGAAGCAAATAAAATCTTATTTGATCTATTTATCTCCCAAGGTTTAGTCGATTTTTGTTTATTGACCGAAAATCGAATTACGAATGAAATTTTAGCTAAAATTAATATCTTTTCTTCTTATGGCTTGCAGATTCATGCGCTTTTAACGACAAGTGAAATTGATGAATTAGAATCGACTAAAGTTCCTTGTCATTACTATCCCAAAGAACAATTAGCGATATTTTTTAAAAATTTTCCTATTTCAGTGAGCAGCCTTTTATTTATTGATACTAACGATAAATTTATTCCTCTATTGAGAGAATATCTCCATTGTATTAGTTTCATTCGCGTCGATAATGAAACTCTTGAGCTTCAAAAATATGAAGAGCTTATAAAGAATTATTTAGACAACGATATAATCATTACTATCATTCGAGAAATTGATTTTCACATCCAGGAACTATCCTCAGGCTGGAAAACATTCTTCAGTGCAGCTCGTGGAACCAAACTTGAAGCACTTTCGTTGTTAAAAGTAAATTTATTAACACTAGATTTAGCTGTCATCACGGTGGCTGAAGTAATAAAAGCATGGTTGAATTTCCCTATAATTGGAGAGAGCTCTTCTGGTGAGTTATTAACAGCTAAACAAGTGATTTCAAAAACAGCCATTTTCGAAATAAATACAAACGATTTTATCGAATATTTAATTAATCGCTATGGTAATGTGCAACTTGGAGCCCTTTTAATGGAAAAACGGGGCTTGTTATCTATTATCATGCCTTATATGGATCCCATAACTTTAGAAGCCCGTCTGTCTTTAGTAAATCGAACTACTTACAGATTATCCCGTACGGCACATAATTTTTGGCAGACCAAAACTATAGTTTATTCAGCTTTACCAGAACCACTTCAACCTAATAATTGGCGTCAGCAATTTTGGCAAGAAGAGAAAAAGGCTCATTCACATCTTTGCCCTCGCGAACATAAAATTATTTTATTAGTTAAGGATAGTGATATAGAGGGGCTAAAAGGAATGTCTTTATCTATTTCTGATTTATTAAATATAAAAGATAGCGATAAAAATTCTATTCTTGGTTGGGCTATTTATAAACGAAAGCAAACAGTATTAAATTTATTTTACAAAGTTGCTACCGATACTTATTGTAAAGAGTATAAATTTACTGGCACTCTTCTCCATTGGGCCATTTATTGTAGGCAAGATGCCGCTGAAATAAGTAGGCTAATTGCGAGTGGATTTGACGTAAATTCCGTTGATAAAAAATGGAAAACACCTCTTTGTCTTAGCGTTGAAAAATCCTATGAAGAAGGTCTTTTATCTCTAATCACTAATGGGATAGGCTTAACTCAAGAAACCAAAAATAGAGCTCTATCTCTAGCAGTAAAATCAGGCCAATCACAATTTGTAGAATTATTAATAAATGCTGGCGCTAGTGTGGAAACAAAATATAGAGACAATTCAGTGCTCTATATAGCTGCTGAGCAAGGCAATAGTGAGATGGTAGGATGTTTACTTCGATATGGTGCTAATTGTAACGTCCGTGGAGCACAGAGGGAAACCGCTCTTTATATTGCAGCCGAATTAGGCCATTTACCCGTAATACGATTGTTATTAGCAGCAAAAGCGTCTTTTGATACAATCCATAGTGGATATTCTCCTTTTCACACAGCTATATTTTTTGGACATTATTCTATTGTCGAAATATTAATAAACTACGGTGCACCATTAAACGATCCGGCAACCAATGGTGCTACTCCCTTACATATAGCTGCTCATAAAGGTCATTGCTCTATTGTTAAGTTGTTATTGGAAAAGGGGGCTGATAAAGCCTCATTATTTAATGGATACACGTCGCTTCATACAGCGGTAGAGGCAGGGCATTTAGAGGTAGTTAAAGAGTTACTTCCTCATTATAAGGAATCAATTAACCAAATTGCAAAAGAACAAAGACCTATCGATATTGCCGTTAAAAAAAATTACCTGGAGATAATAAAAGAATTAGTTCGATATGGTGCAAATTTTAATAAATCAGGGCATGCATTTGTCCCTCTTTCTTATGCGGCACAATGTGGTCAAGTCAATATTGTGTCTTATTTGCTTAAGTTGCCTGGAATAATTATCGATGAATTGATTGCAACTGGGGAAACTCCATTGGATTTGGCAATCAAAGGAAATAAAAAACCTGTAGTCAAACTTTTATTAACCTATGGTGCTGATTATTCAGGACGTTACTTAGACGAATTGATAAGTGTAGAAGAAATTATTGATTTACAAGCAATCAAAGCATTTTGGCATAATCCTTCTACTTGCTCTAAGGATAAAAAGAGAGCATTAGATTTTTTAAAATCCTTTATTTATGATTATGGTGACATTCGGCAAGGTTTAATCGATGCGAGATTTAATTTAGGCATTTCCGCTAATCGGTCATCACCAATCCCCATCGTTCGGCTCCCTCAAGAAGAGGAACCGGATGTGGTTAAAACCGTCCATTCTAAAAGGCGAATTTGTCTCATCTAATTAGAATAAGGTCATTTTGGAATAAAGAAGATTTTACCTGTCAGGGTTAATTTTAATCTGTAAATGAATTTTGGTGCATACTGTGTATAGTATATGCATGCATGTGGTATTGCCCATTAGAGGTGCTTAAAAAAATCAAAGACCTTCCTGTAGAAAAAACAACTCTGAGAGGATTCAGTTATTGGTATAGCTATTCGACTCTTTTATAAGGCGCTAGCAAATTTACCTGTAGATGACGTAGATGATAATGAACAAGCTTTATGTAATAAAATTGAAGTAATATAAAAGATATGGGTATATAGACTTTAATGCTAAAGTAACAAATTTGTTTTCTCTTAATGTTTATAAATAGTCTAAACTTCTAAAATTATTCTTATCAAACAAGTAATCATGATTAATCACAAATACATAGTGATATTAATTATTATTGTAATCTCTATTGCTCTCTTTATTTTTAATTAAGATGTTGAAGCAAGGAAGCTCCGGGGTTGTACACCGAGGCTTTTCTGATTTACGACCATTTCCCTACTTTAGTGGGATATTTAAGACTATTTTCAAGCTTTATCAAAAAATCTTTTCTAGAAATCTGTTTTGCACCCAGGCTTTCTAAATGAGCGGTAGGTAATTGGCAGTCAATAAATTCATAATCCCAGGCTTCTAAGGTTTGGCATAAGTGGTAAAAAGCAAGCTTTGAGGCATCTCTTTCGGTATGGAACATCGACTCACCAAAAAAGGCATGGCCTAAGCTCAAACCATATAAGCCACCTATAAGGTTTGAATCGTCCCAAACCTCAAAAGAATGAGCGTAGCCTTCTTCATGGAGACGGATATAGGCGTCTTGCATCTCTTTGGTAATCCAGGTTTTATTGAGCCTATCATTGAGGCTGGCACAGGCTTTAATTACTTCGGCAAAGGCATGGTCTATTTTGAAATGATAGGTTTTATTTAGCTGTTTTTTTAAGCTCTTAGCTAATTTAAATTGATTGGGTTCAAGGATAAGTCTTGGGTCGGGAGACCACCATAGAATAGGATAATGAGCTTCATACCAAGGGAAAATCCCCTTGGTATAAGCCTCTAATATGCGGGTAGAGGAAAGCTCCCCTCCGATTGCGATTAGTCCCTCTTTATCTGCATTTTGCGCCAGAGGTAGGGGTTCATCTTTTTGCAGAAAATAAGGTTTAAAAATAAAAGACTCCTTATTTTGAGTGTAAGGTATCTAAATATTTTTCAGCATCAAGGGCTGCCATACAACCAAAGCCCGCAGAGGTAATTGCCTGACGATAAACATGATCAGCAACATCACCACAAGCAAAAACACCAGAAATATTAGTGGCAGTTGCCATACCTTCTAAACCTGAACGAATCGTTAAATAGCCATCTTTCATATCCAATTG
>JAIUOG010000138.1 GCA_020161725.1 Pseudomonadota bacterium | reverse complement strand
AATAAGTGCATCAATAACTTGTTTACGCAAATTCGGTTCAGTGATTAATGGCACCCTCAAGCTAAGACTATTTATCGCTACTATTATTATGGTTTTATCTACATTTGTTAGTTTAGCTAATAAATCTTGTATAAGGGCTGGATTTATCGAGAGTCTTTTTCCATAGTAATCATCAGAGCCGCTTGAATTAATAATCGTTGCGCCCAATTTAAATCTGACTTCTTTAAAGATAGAAAAAGATTGTTTCTCAACATTTTAGCAAAGCCACCATCTTTACAACGTTTTGCAAGCGCATCTGGATCAATAAGCCATTGTTCTAATATTTTGAACTGATAATCAATGTCTTCTTGACTAACCCGATTTTCAGCAAATGCGGCTATATCTGCAGCATCCCTAAATTGTTTATTAACTAAACGTATCTTTTTCAATTCAGCCAGACTCAAATACGAATAGCTTTGCACTAAAATATCAAGCCCTGCCAATTTAAAAAACGGATTCGGTATTCTTAATGGATCTGGCATTAAATTCACTCCTCTTACACGCTATAAATTTAGCGTAGTAATTTACTTAAACCGGGCCGTTCGAATGATTTCCGTATAGTTAACACTTTCCAAAACATGCAATTATATGTTTATTAATACAGTGTAGCATTAGTGTTAATTTTTGTTCTTGATAAACGACCATCATCGATGAAATAGGGTTATTTACTGACTTTCTAAAGCATTTAAATTATAGCTCTATAACCTCACAGTTTAAATCTGCCTTGAACCAATTAAATCCCTTTAGCAAGAATAATCGAGTAAAAATAACCTCAAGCTTTGAGGCTGCTGAAAGTTTGTTCATAAGAAAAAGTGATAATAACGAAATTATGATAACTTACCAGCTTCAAACTAATAATTTAGTTTAAATAGCAGACAAAATTCGTGAAGAGTTACTAATTAGGGATTCTAATTGATAAACTGAAGCAAAAAACTGCTTCAGTACTACTATAAACGACGACCAGGATTATCTGAATCTCGCTCTTCCCGCTCATCGGCAGTGCTTGTACCAGGGGCTACATTTCCTTGATTGTGACCTTGTTGGTTTTGTTTATCAAACATACCACCTTGACCACCGCTTTTATTTTCCCGTTCTCGGGTGGATTTTTCTTGACCAGGCTGGTTTTGATTTAATTTTTTTTCATTGATATCAGTTGGATTAGAACCCTGATTTTTATGTTGTTGATCAGTTTGGTTTTGGGTTTGATTTCGATTGTCCATATCGATACTCCTTGTAACTCACCTTGTAAATTCAAGGCGAGCTTACAGTATAGACCATGGGTTAGCCTTCATTTCTGGCGATCTTAAGTCTCAATTTGAGGAATCAAATTAGATACAATGAGTTAAGTCTTTAAAATAATTTTTCAATAATATTGAACCCACTCTTATTACCGATAGGAAGATGCCCATGGATATAAATAGTATATGAACCTACTTTTTAAAATTAAATTGGTAGGTTTTTAAGGGGCGCCTTTAAGGCTTACATAATTATTTTGTGGCAACTTATTTAGGTATTGAAAGGCCTTATGCACTGCTTGCTCGCCATATTCACGCATATAAATAGATAAATCCAATTTATCCGAATCCAAATAAATGGATAATTTTTTATTGAGATAATAATCAATTAAACCTTTTCTTCCTGCTAAAAAATCTTCGGCTGAAATGAAATTATTGTAGGTGGCGCTTTAAGATCAAATTTTATACATATTTACAATAAAATTCTAACTCTTAAATTACTTACTTTTCAATTAGTTAAAATAGAACACAAAATCTATTAAGTAGGCTTACTGTTCAAAAATGCAATTATTAATTATTCTACATCGGATTATAGTTGTTAAGGATGTTTTATGGATAAGAAAGTTATAGGTTTATCAATTGCTTTAGGAATTACACCGGTTTCATATGCAAAAGGAGTGTATTCTGGGGATGTGGTGGGCCGGGATTTACATATGAAACTTTTGGGTTGAATTGGGCATGTCGGGCTTGGAACTGGCGACAATGTTGGAGGACCAACGAGTTTAATAATTGAGGTATTGAATGAACAGCCTGTTATTCAAATTAACTCGATAAGTAATTTTCTAGCACGATCTAAATATTGGGGTAGTAGATATGGGGTTGGAGATTATGGGGCAGGTACAAGGGCTGTTTTAGTTGAAGCTAATCATCAACGATGGTGGTGCCCGGTCTATACGGACGCATCGGCTTTTATTAGTGGTATGGGTGCCCCTAACACTGGTGCTATAATTAGATGCGGGGTATGGCGTTGCGCTACCTTTGTGGCTTGGGTTTTCGCGAGTGTAGGATATACTCAACTAACCCATATTGTTAAATTGCCAGTGAATGTATTTAATTCTTTCCCATATGCAAATAATGAAATATATTCAGCGAGACCTGAAACTAAACCTCCCGCATTAAGTAATGTAGATGAATTATTCTCATCTCTTAGTGCAAATAAATTAAATAATATGCCTTATGAGGAATTTGTAATGGTAGCGGATATTCCACTAGATCAAGCAACGCCCACCCATATTGCAACTGAATGGCAATTTGCTAACAACGATGATGTTACCAACATAAAAAGAGGAATATTTATAGACAGATTAGCAATGTCTAATGAACCCGATATTATTCCTAAATTTTTAAAAATGTATGAAGAAACTAAAATACCTGAAATAAAAACAAAATTAATTCAGGGGTTGATGATCTATTATCAAAATCATACTAATGAAGTTAATAATTCTTCCGATTTTGAAACATTAAAAAAATTTTATAGTAGTAATCTTTATAAAAAATTACCTGAAACCCAGAGAGATATGATTGTTAGAGGCTATATAGATTTTCATACTCCCGAAGAAATACTTAAAAATGTAAATCAGATTAATATGCAATTAAACAATGTACATCCTAGATTAGTGTTAGGATTACAACTTACTCTTGCGCATAAATCAGCTGAATTAGAAAGTATTTATATCCCTTCCGCAATTGCTTTACTCACAAAGCAAAATAATACTGATTTGGATGATATGTTTTTTGGTCTAACCAAAATGGGATACAAAACTCTTCGTAACCCGCAATCCATTAGCCAAATTAAATCTTACTTAAAATTAGTTAGTGGTAAATATCTATCGGTAAATATTGCAAATGATAAAGATCCTTACGCTGCATCTGCGAAAGAATCTTATATACAATTGCAACAGGCACTATGAATTGGAATAAGTTGATCAAGGAGCCTAAGCACTTAATGAATAAGTCTCACTAAAATGGAAGTCAATAATTTTTCACAGCAAAGAATAATTGAAAAAATTATTATTAATCAGTTTATTACATATGACATGTTGTTATCGGCCTAACTTATTGAATATATTTTTTTAAGTAATTTTATAATAACAGAGCATAATTCAATAACTCTGGCCACCAGTTAACTTATTGTCTCTTATTGGTGGGGTCAGGATTGTACAAAATCGGCGTGTTCTTTCGAATCCTTATTTGATTGCTATAATTAGAAAAAAAGAAAATAATTATCAAGGGAATGAATGTTTACCCAAATTCCAGCTCACAAAAGCCAAATTCCATTTTTCATAGGCTGGCAACTCAAACCAGAAAGCACTCATTACAATCTGTGTTTTTCATATCAGCTCCCCGAAAAATTTGCAAAATACATTGTCGATGCAACAATTTGTCTCGTCAAAGAAAAAGCCTACCTACGTCAAACGTTTAATTATGAAAATGAACAACTTAGTATGCGAATTCATGATGAGCTTCCGCCTGAGATCACCATATTACAATGTCAAGAGAAGGATTTAAGTGAACTTGAAAAAAGATTAAGCCATGAATCTCATGATATTTTTTTCAAATCATCATTAAAGCTTTCCTTAGTACATATTGATAACAGTGAGAAATGCCTTGTTTTTTTTAACATCCATCACATCATTATGGATGGAGTAAGTCTTGATAATTTTATTTTGGACTTAAATTCTTTATTACAGAAAAAACCGATTACTAAAATAAAATCAGATAAATATTCCTTACAAATAATGAAGGAAAATAAGTTCGAACCCCTGGCGCCCCCGCCCTCTTTAGAACATTATCTTACTGAAATAAAAGAAATTCATTCTCAAATGAATACCTCCATTTCTAACGAAAACATGGATGTATTTCATTTTCAGGATAGGTTTCCCAGTGAAACTTTAAGCGCGCTAAACAGGCTTAAAAATGAGCATGGAATTAGCCTTTTTAATTTATTATTGTTAGCAATTCATGTGTTTTTGTTAAAAATTTTTAATCAAGATGCGGGGATAATCCAATATCCAGTCAATATTCGCAAGCAAAAGGAAGTGGATGGCTGCTTTGTGAATGTAATTTCCATAGCCTTGAAATTAAATAATGAAGAGTCTTATCTTTCATTAATTCATGCGTTTTCTGAACAAAAATCGTTTTTAAAATATTTAGCAACGCTGTTTAATGACGAGCTTCATTCCATTCATACTCTACCCAGTTTTGCTGTATCTAATCTTGCAAAGCCTCTTGATCTAGTTTTAAATAATCAACTATATGCTGCTAAAACCTATGCACAACTCGCATCAGCACCCCTAAGTATTAAATATCAAGAACGCGAAGGTCATCTTTATTTTACTTGCGATGTAGCTTCCCATTTAATGCCAGGTTGTTTAGCAAAAACGTTATTGCCACGTTTTTTTAACTTTATTCATCAAATCATAAAAAGCCCCCTTTCCCCACTAACCACCTTTAATCTTCTTTTTTTGGATGAATTTCAATTTTTAGAAAAAATGAATGACACCAAACATCGATTCCCAAGTCACAAAACTATTCATCAATTGTTCGAAGAAAATGCAGAGAAATTGCCTGACCAAATTGCCTTAATTTATAAAAAGAAACGAATAACTTATAAAGCCTTAAATCAAGAAGCCAATCAACTCGCTCATTATTTAAGGGAAGAATTTAAAATTAACTCAGGCGATTTAGTTGCAATTTGTTTAAGCCGAAGTCCCGAACTCATTGTTGCAATGCTTGCAATAATGAAAGCAGGCGGCGCTTACATTTCATTAAATGCTAATTTTCATAGTGAACGAACGCGTTATATTTTAAATGATACCAAGGCAAAATTAATTATTACCTTAAGTGAATTGAGCGATAAGGCTAAATCCACTTTTGCGACAAATGATACACTTCCTATCTTAAGTATTGATGAAGAGAAGTTCATTAAGAAACTCGCAAATAAATCGAAACATAATCTTGAAAGTGCTTCCATTAGCACCGATTTGGCCCACCTTATCTACACTAGTGGAACAACTGGCACGCCCAAAGGGGTGATGATTGAACATAGGAATGTTGTCTCGTTAGTGAAAGAGGTGAATTACATTCATATTACAGAAAAAGATACCTTTGCCTTATTCTCAGATATCACCTTCGATGCTTCTACATTTGAGATATGGGGTGCTTTATTAAATGGCGCTAAGCTATTTATTCCTTATGAAAGACTAAATTTACTCTCAGACAGTCAAGCACTTAAAAATATCTTTCAAAAACATCAAATTAGTATTTTATGGCTAACTAAGACCTTATTTGATCATTTGTTTTGTTTAGATGAAACACTCTTTAGTCCATTAAGTTATTTATTGGTCGGAGGAGAAGCTTTAAATAAATCGTTA
>JAIUOG010000137.1 GCA_020161725.1 Pseudomonadota bacterium | reverse complement strand
ATACTTAAACCGAACCAATAACCTTTTTTCATGCAAAATGCCTCTCTTCATTATGGCCTTCTATATTTCCTTCACATCGATTACATAGAGTAGGATGTGTTGGCTTATGCCCTACTTCTGGCCTTCTATGCCAGCAACGCTCACATTTTTCATAATCACTTGAATTTACTTCAATAGATAAATCTAAATCCTTATTATAAAAATTGCTAGGACTATTTTTATCGCGAAGAACGAGTTTAGCTTCCGATGTTATCAAAAGAAAACGTAATTCTTTTTCGAGTCTTGTGAGTAAATTGTAGGTCTCTTGACCTGCATATAAAGTCACTTCAGCAGCCAAAGCAGAACCAATTGTGCCCGCCTGCCTTTGACTTTCAAGCGCCTTATTTACTTCATCACGAATAAGACCTATGGTTTCCCAGAAAGCGATATCAACATCATTAATCTCAGGTAATTCTTGGTACCATTTTTCAAGAAAAATGGAGTCCGTTTTTGCTCCAGGTACATATTGCCATATCTCTTCAGCTGTAAAAGATAAAATCGGTGCTAACCAACGAGTTAAGGCATGAATGATATGGTACATCGCTGTTTGGCAAGAACGACGGGCAACAGAGCCTTTGGCTGTTGTATATTGTCTATCTTTAATTACATCAAGATAGAAACTCCCCATATCTACAGCGCAAAAATTATGAATTTTTTGATAAATAACATGAAAATGATAGTTTTTATAAGCCTCAATAATCTCTTCTTGTAAGAGAGCGGTACGCTTAATAATATATTTATCTAATTCAACCAACTCTTCTTTAGCTACAAGATTAGTTTGGGGATCAAAATCAAACAAATTAGCTAACAAGAAACGAGCTGTATTACGAATTCGCCTATAAGCATCGGCATTACGTTTAATAATTTCCTCAGAAATACTCACTTCATTACGGTAATCAGTCGAAGAAACCCAGAGGCGTAAAATATCAGCACCATGTTGATTAACTAATTTATCTAAAGCAACATAATTACCCTTGGATTTTGATAGCTTTTTGCCTTCAGCATCCACAGTATAGCCATGAGTTAACACCGTTTTATAGGGTGCTTCACCATAAATCGCAACTGCCGTTGTTAGGGATGAATTAAACCAACCCCGATGCTGATCTGATCCTTCAAAATAAACATCTGCAGGTAAAGTTAGGCTATCATTGGCTTTTAATACACAGAAATGCGATACACCGGAATCAAACCACACATCTAAGGTGTCGGTTATTTTATCGTAATGTTCTGCATCCTTACCGAGTAAATCTTCCGTTTTTAAGTTAAACCAAGCATCAATACCACCCTTTTCTACTAGCTTTGCAACTTTTTCAATTAGCTCCAAAGTATTCGGATGTAATTCACGGTTCGCTTTATGAACAAATAAGGGCATGGGAGTACCCCAGGCTCTTTGTCTTGAAATACACCAATCAGGTCTTGTCTCAACCATGGTTGCAATTCTTGCCTTACCCCAATCAGGTACCCAATTTACCTTATCAATTTCTTTAGCAATCGCTTTACGTAAACCATTTTTATCCATCGAAATAAACCATTGTGGGGTGGCTAAGAAAATCATGGGTGTTTTATGGCGCCAGCAATGGGGGTAGCTATGACGTAACGATTCAAGATGTAACAAAACTCCCTTTTCTTTTAAAAGCGCTAAGATAGTATCATTTGCTTTTAATACAGAAAGGCCACCAACTAAGGGAATATCAGCAGTATAGCAACCATTACCCATGACAGGATTTACTAAAGGTAAATTATAAGCTTTCCCCACGACATAATCTTCAGGGCCATGTGCTGGTGCAGTATGGACAGCACCAGTACCAGAATCGGTTGTAACATGCTCACCTAAAACAATTGGTACTTCTTTATCAAAAAGAGGATGTTTTAATAATAAATTTTCAAAGACGTTCCCTTTTGCCTCTGCCACTAGTTTAAAATTCTCTATGCCGTAGCGTTGCATCACGGATTCATGAAGCTCTTGAACGATAAGAAAATAATTATTATCAGTTTCAAGCAGACAATATTGGAATTCAGGATGTAAAGATACCGCTTCGTTCGCAGGCAAAGTCCAAGGTGTTGTAGTCCAAATGGGTACAATAACGGGTTTAGAGCTAAGCTTTTTGTCAAATTTGTTTAGAAAAGCCTCTTTTTCAACAGCTAAAAAAGCAACATCAATAGAAGGAGAGGTTTTATCCTCATATTCAACTTCCGCTTCTGCCAAAGCAGAGCCGCAGTCGATACACCAATGAACGGGCTTAAACCCTTGTTGTAAATGACCATTTTCGATAATTTTGCCTAAAGCTCTGATGATATTGGCTTCATAACCAAAATCCATTGTGACATAAGGCTTTTCCCAATCACCAAAGACTCCTAAACGTTTAAATTCATCGCGCTGGATATCAATTTGGCTTGAAGCATAATCCCGGCATTTTTGTCTAAACTCTTCAGCCGAAATTTTCATACCGGCCTTGCCTACCTTTTTCTCAACATTAAGTTCAATAGGCAAACCATGGCAATCCCAGCCAGGCACAAAGGGGGCATTGAAACCAGATAAACTTTTAGACTTAGTAATAATATCTTTAAGAATTTTATTTAAAGCATGACCACAATGAAGATGCCCATTCGCATAAGGAGGACCATCATGTAATACAAAAAGAGGGAGATCTTTGTTTAATTCACAAATCTGTTGATAAATACCTTTTTTTTCCCAGTTAGCTAACATGTCAGGTTCACGCCCTGCTAAATTTGCTTTCATAGGGAAAGCGGTTTCGGGTAAGTTTAAGGTATCTTTGTATTCTGCCATTCGTTCTACTCGGTTAACTCGTTAAAAGTAAAATAATTTTTTGCCTCAATAATATCCTGCTGAATTTTTGCAATTAAAGCATCTATTGAGTCAAAACGTTGTTCATCTCGTAATTTATGGATAAAAAATACTTCAAGCATTTCACCATAGATATCATCCGCAAAGTCCAAAATATGAATTTCGAGAATGGTTTTCACTCCATCAAGTGTAGGTCTTTTTCCTAGATTTGCTACAGCCTTTAGCAGCTCTTTTTGATTTTCACGTTTTACTAAAACACAAAATACACCACCCAAGGGAAGAGTAGGTCTATGCATGGCTATATTTGCAGTGGGTATACCCCATTGCCTACCGAGCTGTTTCCCTTTTATTACTCGCCCCAAAAGGCTAAAACGTCTTCCTAATAATAAAGCCGCTTCATTTAAATTACCATTTTTTAATTGTTCTCTTACTCTAGTTGAACTAACTCGGCCTTCATTAATTTTAAAATCGCTAAAAACTTCAACCGTGAAATTAGAGCGGCTTGCAATATTTTGCAAATAAGCTACATCACCACTTCGTTTAAAACCAAAATGAAAATCGGCACCAACTAAAAGATAGCGTAGCTTTAAAAAGGATAAGAAATAATGTTCAACAAAATCAGAAGCTAACATTGCAGCTAATTTATTATCAAATTTTAAGCATAAAACATAATCAATTTGATATTCCTTTAAGATTTTTATTTTTTCTCGCAAAGTTGTAAGACGGGCAGTTGGTTTTTCTTTATTGAAATACTCATTAGGCTGTGGTTCAAAGATCACAACAACTGAGGGTAAACCCAACTCCAACGCTTTTGCTTTGAGTTGTTTTAATAAAAGCTGATGGCCTAAATGTATCCCATCAAAATTGCCAATGGTAGCCACAGAACCTATCTGAAAAAGAGAACTATCTTTACAGCGTAAAAGCTTCATGCTTCGATTTAATGATTAAAAATCAATTATAGCGATATATCTCGGATTACGAAACCAATATGCCTAAAATCTTTTAAAATAGCGAATGAAATAAGCTTTTGGATAACCCCTCTCCAGCCCTAAAGGGCACCCTCTCCCACAAGGGGAGAGGGATCTTTCGTCCTTGTGTGGGAGAGAAGTATTCGGCCATAAATAAAAAAAGCCGGGTCAAACCCGGCTTTTTTACCTCATTTTAATTAACAAACACCTTCTCGATAATCATGACTATCAAAATGCAGTTTGCCATCTTTCACTTGTAAGGTTACATGCCCACCATTTGCTAGTTTTCCAAACAACAACTCATCAGCAAGTGGTTTTTTGACATTTTCTTGAATAAGTCTTGCCATAGGACGAGCACCCATTGCTTTATCATAGCCGTGCTCGATTAGCCAATCACGTGCTGATTGATCAACAGTAAAACTCACTCCTTTATTATGCAATAACTCTTCAAGTTCCATAATAAACTTATCAACTACAAGACCAATTGTTGCATTATCAAGAGGTTCGAAGTTAATAATCGCATCCAAACGGTTTCTAAACTCAGGGCTAAATTGACGTTTAATGACCTCTAAACCATCGCTACTATTGTCTTGGAATGAGAAACCAATTGAGTTTCTAGTAATTTCACTAGCGCCTGCATTGGAAGTCATCACCAAAATAATATGTCTAAAGTCGGCTTGACGGCCATTAGTATCTGTTAGGGTACCATGATCCATTATCTGTAAAAGCAAGTTAAAGACATCTGGGTGCGCTTTTTCAATCTCATCCAACAATAAAACAGCATGAGGGTTTTTAGTCACCGCCTCAGTCAATAAACCACCTTGATCATAACCTACATAGCCGGGAGGTGCTCCAATTAAACGAGATACGGTGTGTTTTTCCATATACTCAGACATATCAATTCTAACTATATTATTCTTATTATCAAACATTTCAATAGCTAAAGACTTGGCAATCTCTGTTTTACCTACTCCAGTAGGTCCTAAAAACATAAATGATCCGATTGGTCTATTTGGGTCTTGAATCTTTGCACTTGATCTAATAATAGCATCACAAATTTTTTCAATAGCTTCATCTTGTCCAAAAACCATTTCTTTTAAATTGTTTTCTAATGATAGAATTTTTTCTTTATCTTTTTTAATTAATTTTGATACAGGAATACCAGTCCAATTAGATACTACTTGAGCAACCTCATTTTCATTAACAGACTCGGTTAATAGACGATCTTCATTAGCTTCTTCTTCAATTTCATAAGCAGCTAACTCCTTTTCTAATTCAGGAATAATACCATATTGTAAACGAGCTGCTGTTTCCAATTCATTATTATTTTTAGCATTTTCTAAATCATGTTTAGCTTTATCCAATTCTTCTTTTTTCTTTTGAATTTCATTCAAGCTTTTGTGTTGAATAGCAGAAGGGAAAAATTTGTCAGAATACAAATTAATTAGCTCCTCAGAAGAGGTCTTTAAAGCCTTTTCGTCCTTGAAGAAATCAGAATTTTATTTGATTTTACGAGACAAAAAATCCAAGAAAAAGGAAAATGAACGACCAACAACAGACAATCGGCATTTCGTTTTAAGAAAAGAAGAACATCTGACAAATTAGACGTAATTATTTGTTGAACTGTACTGAGGATCGTAATCGGAATAGGAAGGTCTCTAAAAAGTCAAAAGAAAAATCAAAGGAAGTTGATTTGAACATTTATTCAAGGGTGATTTTCGACGTACGTATTCATCATCATCAGCAGTGTAAGTTGGTGATGTTCGTCGATGAGAATTGTCTTCAATAGGAATAACGGTACGAAGATTGAGAAAACTGGGTGGTAATGGACCACATAAGGTCGAAAAGCAATTCAAGCATGGATTGCCTTTAGAAAACGGATTTTTCATTCTTCCAT
>JAIUOG010000136.1 GCA_020161725.1 Pseudomonadota bacterium | reverse complement strand
TCCCTGTAATATTAAATTACCCTCCACTCCAATGATACGATCTTCACTAGTATTTTCAAAGGAAGATTCAATTTATGGTTGGGTAAGAAAAGCCAATAAGGCCCCTTTTTATAATGGAAAATCAGCTATGGATATTATGTTGCAAGGACGTGTTGTGGATTTATATGCTGTCGCAAGCCGTTTAAATGCTGAGCGCGGCGGAAAGGCCTAATGCTAGATGAGTTTACAAAAAAGGTCTTTAAAAAAGAATGCTGTTATCGATTAATCCCTTCTAAATTTCCCACTATTCATCTTTTTGATGATGTAGCGGATGAACATGATTTTGAAAGTTTATTTGTGGTACAAGCACTTACAAACCCAAGAATTCAAGATGAAATTGGTGATTTATCTCTAATACCCAATGATGAAAGACTTTATGGCAGCAGAGGAGCAGGCTTTGTTATGGCGGCTTTTACGCATATCAATCCTAATGGTAGCCGATTTTCAAACGGTGATTATGGTGTTTACTATGCCTCAAAAACAATTGAGACAGCCATTGCCGAAACCGTTTATCATCGAGAACAATTTTTAGGTTTCACTAATGAACCTGCACAGGAAATTGAAATGCGCTGTCTTGTAGCTTCTTTTAGTGCCGAACTTTATAATTTTTGTAGCTTAGATAGAAAGAATCATAAGCTTTATGATACTAATGATTATAGTTTTGGACAAAATATTGGTTTTAACTTAAAACAACAAAGAGCAGATGGTTTAACTTATTATTCTGTTCGCTCGAAAAAAGATAATGATATTAATTATGCTTTATTTAAACCTAAAAATTTTCATGAATGTATACAAGGTGGCCATTATAGCTATCTTTGGGATGGTAAAGAAATTACCACGGTTTATAAAAAAGTGATGGAAAAAATGGCTTAAATAGGAAGCTTATGCAAAAAACTGAAGTGATTAAAAAAACTGAAAATTGGATTCAATCTTTTATTATTGATTTGTCTATTTGTCCCTTTGCAAAAAGAGAGGTTGAGCGGAAAACATTAAGAATTGAGGTAAGCTCTTCTAAAAAAAATAACAGGGCCTTAATCGATTTATATAATGAGTTTCTTTTATTAAATAAAAATCCTGCAATTGAAACAACTCTTTTAATATTCCCTTATTTTTTAGATGATTTTCATGATTATTTAGATTTTTTGCAAATGGCAGAAAATTTAATTCATAAAGAAAAATTAGAGGGCATATATCAACTGGCAAGCTTTCATCCGCAATATTGTTTTGCAGACAATAATGAAGATTCCCTCAGTAATTATACAAACCGCTCCCCTTACCCCATGCTTCATTTATTACGCGAAGAAAGTGTAGAGAAAGCGATTGCTTATTATGGGGATACCACGCAAATTCCTGAAAGTAACATCAGGAATTTGCAAGAGCTAGGATTAAAAGGAATAAAAAAGATATTAGCCAGCTGCTAACACTTGTGAAGCAGCCTCTTCCGCTACCTTATCAACTGCGTTGCTAACTGCATTGGCTTCAAAAAAGCCTAATTTATTAGCAAGCGCAGCGCCACTAGCCACTCCTGCTATAGCTGATGCAGAAGCACTTATAGATGCTATAACACCTACAGCTAACCCACTTTTAACAACTAAGCCAACAGCAGCAAAAGATAAGGCCCAAAACCCTGCAAGGCCTCCTGTAATAAAACATAAGGTTGCAACTAACGCAGCAGTAAGAACAAAGGCAACAACAGCAAGAGCAACGGCAGCAACGACCTTTCCAGCTTTATTATTTATTTTAAAAATATCATTGGCCTCTTTTAAAAATTGCTTAGTAATTGGCTCTAGAGCAGTTAACTTTTTATTAATGTAATCTAATACATTTTTCTCATATTTTTTAGCTATTTCCCTTAAAGCTGTTACTTGGTTTGAATTCAGATTTTTTTGAGCTACTAAATCCAAGTTATTTAAGGCTATCTTTAATAGAGAGTCTTGGGGAGAATTATCTATGCTGCCATTACTAGCCTCGTTTACCTGTTTTGGATTCACAACCCGCGGGCTATCAACAATTTCGGCACGCTCATTAGCCTCCCGGGTCTCAACAACAACTGAATCCCTAACAGATAAAGCATTCAATTCCCCTACGCCATCGACAAGAGGCACTTCAAATGGCTTTATAGGCTCTAATGGCTGCATCAACTCATCAGGGAAAGATCCTTGAGATTGGGATTCTGTTTGCTTTTTAGCATAGCTATCTTTTATATTTTTTAAGCAATTTAAAAGTCTATCTAAAGGCGGTGTAGCCGCTCGATCAGGAGTTGAATCATCTGTAGTAACTGAGCTAAATAAAAGATCAGTAGTAGACTGTGTTTTATATTCTTTTAATTGTTTTTCATAATTTTCAAATATAAGACTGCCATTTTGTTTTAATAAAATATAATGGTCATCATCTTTAACAATTTTTAGAATGAACGGCGGTTTATTCTCTGCACTTTTTTCATCAAAAAAACCAAATTTTATACCCAACCCATCTAGAAAAAAGGAAATTTCGTCTCTAGAAATATATGCTTCACCCAATAAATAATTACAGTAATTTAAATATTCTTTTGCAAATTCCTTTTCTGCAAAGCCTTTTTCTGCAAAGTCTTCTTTAGTTATAATTGTTTCAAAAAAAGCTATATTTGCTTTATATAAAGACTTACATTTATCTTCATTATGAAGGCGCTCAACATTTAGCAAATTCTCAAGCTGTAACTTAAATGCTCTAATAAGACTATCTAATTTTTGTTTTTGTTCACCCTCTCTATATTCCTTAGCAATTTCTGGTAATTTATCATTGTTACGTAAAGCAATAAAATAAGGCCTGTTATCAATATAAATTGCAGCATCTTCAGCCGATAAAAAATTATCCTCGAAAGTATCATTTTCAGAATAAACATCAACCTTACGCTTAACTAATTTCATTAAAGTATCTTGAGATTCGCCACTAATAATAGACTTTTTCATCACCTCATTATTAGAAAGTTTATGCACATATAAACTGCGAAATAAAAAACCAAGAAGAAGGTTTTTTTCAAATACAAAATCCGATGGCTTATATTTTTCATCAACGTATTTTTCAAAAAAATCAAGTCCATCTTCTCTAATTAATGCTTTTAATTGAAGATAAGAATCTGAATCACCAGGATAGTCTTGAAATAATTCTTCCGGAAGCTCAATATTATTTACCGAATAATGGAGAGCAAGGCAGTAAAAAAAACAATTTTGCGCAAGTTTCGGAACATCTACAAATTGCGGTTCAAATTTTTGAAACATTTATGATTCCATACAAATAAACGATATAGTTTATATGGACTAAAATATCATAAACTGCTTAAGGAAAACTTAAGCAACGATAGAAAAGCCTAATAAAATACCATGTTGAATAGGTACATTAACAATATAGCCAGATTCGCCATAAGGATTAGCACGAAATTTGGGGTTACCGCCGAAAATTCCTTGATATAGGAGGTTTAAATTAGTAATTTCCGTAATGGGATAACCAATTCCTGCTTGTACCTCACCCGCGATAGTTGATTTATCACCTAATAAAATATTGTTAATTTGCCAATGACGGTAAGCAATACCCCCTTTTACCTGAGTATAAAGTAAGCTTTCATTGATAGGCGTCGTATTCGCAGTAATAAGTAAATCAACCATTGGCCTCACTGTAGTTCTAACAGCGCAACCAAGAAGACCTAAAGTCCCTTGAGGAATAGCAAGGCGCATACGATTACCTGTTTGAGCGCCTAACTCAAAACCAAAACTGGCTTGTCTTGTGGCAAGAAAACTAGCTGCAAAAGCTAAACGCGCCAAGGCAGTTTGCCCATCATGACGATACATCTTTTGATATTCTGTATAACCTAAACTGGCAATAATAGACCAACGGTTACCAAGAGGATCGGTATCTACGCTGAGTTTTTCATCAGAATAAGAACCTGCTATAGCTGTAAAGGATAAAACTGCCCCTAATATAATGAGGCTTATTGCGCGTTTCATGCCCATTCCTTCATGTAAATAAGATGGAAAAACAATGCTATTTTATACGCCATTTGGCAATTTTTTTCCACTAGATCTTTGTTAAATAATATAAGATTGCTTTAATTTTCTGATAACATAATTGAAAAAATTAAATTTTTTCAAGACTTTTTTTCGCAATTTATTAAATATTCTTGATCTTAAGATTAAGAAAAGCCATCATTTCTCTTTTTAGAATTTGTCAGGGAGCTTGTGTGGAACAAGAAGTAATGGAATATGACGTCCTCATTGTTGGTGCGGGACCTTCAGGACTTTCAGCCGCCATCAGGCTTAAGCAATTAAACGCTGATTTACGAGTTTGTATCCTTGAGAAAGGAGCGCAAGTTGGCTCACATATCTTGTCTGGTGCTGTTTTAGAGCCAAGAAGCTTGCAAGAACTTTTACCTGATAGTTGGCAAAATGCCCCATTGGATACACCGGTAGAACAAGATTTTTTTTATTTTCTTAGTAAAAATAAAGCCCTTAAGCTCCCCACCCCCAAACAAATGCATAATAAGGGTAATTTCATAATTAGCCTTGGAAAACTTTGCCAATTTTTGGCTGGAGAAGCGGAAAAGCTAGGCTGTGAAATTTACCCAGGCTTTGCTGCATCTGAGCTTTTATATAATGATAAAAATGAAGTGATTGGAGTGAGTACAGGTGCTGTAGGCATTGATAAGTCAGGTAACCATACCGCTAATTATCAACCAGGCATGCATTTACATGCCAAGCAAACTCTTCTAGCTGAAGGCTGCCGTGGCCAACTAAGCCAAGTAGCCATGCAACGTTTTCATTTACGTGATAATGCCGATCCACAAACCTATGGCCTAGGTATTAAAGAAATTTGGCAGATAGATAAGGCAAAGCATGAACCAGGTAAGGTAGTTCATACCATCGGCTGGCCTCTTGATAATGCCACCTATGGTGGTTCCTTCATTTATCATTTATCAAACCAGCGAGTTGCCTTAGGTTTTGTTGTTGGTCTCGATTACCAAAATCCCAGCCTAAGCCCTTTCGGTGAATTTCAACGCTTTAAAACCCATCCTTTTGTAAAACCACTATTAGAAGGTGGTGAGCGAATTGCCTATGGAGCACGGGCCTTAAATGAAGGCGGCTGGCAATCCATTCCTAAATTAACCTTCCCTGGTGGCGCCTTAATTGGTGATGCCGCAGGCTTTTTAAATGTTCCCAAAATAAAAGGTATTCATACTTCTATGCAATCGGGCATGCTAGCAGCTGTCGCTTGCGTGGATGCATTAAAAGAAATTGAAAATAAACCCTGCTTAGAATTAGAAGCCTATCCTAAACTCATTAAAAACTCTTGGCTTGCAAAAGAACTTTATGCGGTAAGAAACATACGCCCAGGCTTTCATTTCGGTCTAGCTTTTGGTTTAATCAATGCTGCGTTTGAAACCTATCTAAGCTTTGGAAAATCGCCTTGGACCTTAAAAAACCATCTAGATAACGTAGCAACCCGCCCCCTATCCAAGGTTAAAAAAATTCACTACCCCAAACCTGATGGCGTGATAACCTTTGATAAACTGTCTTCAGTTTATTTATCCAATACGAACCATGAAGAAAACCAGCCCTGCCATTTAAAACTGAAAAACCCAGGCCTTGCAATTAAAGTAAATTATGAAATATACGGCTCACCAGAAACCAAATACTGCCCCGCCGGTGTTTACGAAATAGTAAACGAGGCCGAAAACCCCAAACTACAAATTAACGCGCAAAACTGCATTCATTGTAAAAC
>JAIUOG010000135.1 GCA_020161725.1 Pseudomonadota bacterium | reverse complement strand
AATATGACCAATCTCTCTTTTTTTGCTTTTTTATATTTATTTTCATAAAAGCCATAAAATAGGGTATAATTGTTCTATAAAAATTCACATTGAACATTTGATAGATTATTTTTTGCGCACTTTCTTCAGACGTTTCTATTTAAATACCAAGGAAAAAATATGAGTTTCCAAGCCTTAGGCTTAATTGAACCCCTTATTCGTGCTGTAAACGAACTGGGCTATACAGAACCAACTGCAATCCAAAAAGCATCTATTCCAGTTGTCCTTAATAAGAAAGATTTATTAGCCTCCGCCCAAACAGGTACTGGTAAAACCGCGAGTTTTGTCTTACCTATTTTGCAACTTTTAAATGAAAAACCTCGTGCTAATGCCAATAAGGCTTTGGTACTTATTTTAACACCCACTCGCGAATTAGCAGCCCAGGTTTTTGACAATATTAAAGAATACAGTGTTCACACTAAATTGCGTTCAACTGTTGTTTATGGTGGGGTAAAAATTAACCCGCAAATGATGAAATTAAGAAGTGGTGTTGAGCTATTAGTTGCAACGCCAGGGCGCTTATTAGATTTACATCAACAAAATGCCATTAAATTAGATAATGTCGAAACCTTTGTTCTTGATGAAGCAGACCGTATGTTAGACATGGGCTTTATCCATGACATTAAACGAATCATTAAATTACTACCTTATAAAAGACAAAATCTCATGTTTTCTGCCACTTTTTCGGATGAAATCAGACAACTTGCGAAGGGAATATTAAATAATCCTACCGAAATTGACGTAGCTCCTCGCAATGCCTCCGCTACTAGTATTAAACAGAAAGTACACCCTGTCGATAAAGGTAGAAAAGCAGCCCTTCTATGTCATTTAATTCATAGCCAAAAATGGGATCAAACCTTAGTTTTTACACGCACTAAACATGGAGCTAATAAATTAGCCAAGCAATTGAATGAAGCTCAAATTTATGCTTCTGCAATTCATGGCAATAAATCACAAGCACAGAGAACCAAAGCCTTAAGTGAATTTAAAGAAGGCAAGCTTCATATTCTTGTTGCAACGGATATTGCTGCACGTGGAATTGATATTGAAAAACTACCCTATGTTGTTAACTATGATTTACCCCAAGTTGCAGAAGATTATGTACATCGAATTGGCAGAACTGGGAGAGCAGGAGCAACAGGTCTTGCTGTTTCCTTAGTAAGTGCTGATGAAATCGGTATGTTAGTTTCCATTGAAAAGCTTATTAATAAAAAACTTCCGCGAGAAGAAATTGATGACTTTGAACCACAGCATAGCTTGCCCCAAGCTGCACCACCGAAGCAGAAGCAAAATCAACAACAGAGACCTTATTCCAGATCCAATTCGAACTCCAAAAAAATGGATGAGAATAAAAAGAAGTTTTGGTTTAAAAAAACAGCTAATAAGAGTGGTGGTAGTAGGAAGTCTAGTTAAGCTCCTCTTTGCAATTCATATGTCTCGTCTTAATGGAGGCATATGAAAATTAGCCTAATTTAAAAGGATTATGCACCAGATTAATTTCCTCTTTAATCTCATAAGTTAATTCCTGACGTTTCGTTTTTTCAAAAAAATAATATCCAGTTCTAGCTTTATGAAAAGCCATTACAATTAACCCTACTCCAGTGATTGCAATAGCTAAATTTAGAAAAAAAACGCGTAACTTACTCCTACAATGAACTATAAATACAAATAAATTACAATAAAAAACTCATTTATACTTGGTTAGACAAGAGCTATTATTACAAAACAGAGCATTGTATTATTGAGGAACTGCTAATCATTATAATTATTATGCCTTTATTCGATAAAAATGCTGTTTCAGTACCTGAGACAGCTGAGCAACAAGAGCATTTATTTGATGAAACTTATGAAAAAAATGCCAATTTACAGCAACAGTTTAATGCACTTTTAATTACTCAAATTGTTGAATATATTTTACAAGCTATTCCTACAGCAAAAGAAACTCCCATTAGAATTTTAGATCTTTGCTGTGGAGATGGAGGCGCTACTAATGATCTAGCCAATGCTCTTGAGGAAAAAGGAATTTTAATTGACAAAATCATAGGCTATGACATTTCCCCCGATCAAATTAAAGTAGCTTCAAAATATGATGATGGTAAGAAACGTCGTTTTAAAGTACAAGATGTAATTCCACAGCAAAACAACATTGATGATGTTAATCAGTGTAATTGCCCTGAGGTAGAAAAAAACGATGAACCCGAAAACGTAAGTATAGCCTTTTACGACAAGTTTTTTTTGTTTGCAGGAAAAGCAAATCCAGCAGTTTCAGAGACTATAGTTACTCTTAGCCCACAATGCTAATTAATAAATATCTGCTCATTTCGATACAGCAACTCTCCAGCTTTTTAAAACAATAGACTTAGTTATCCTCCCTTTATTTAGGGAGGACTTATAGAGAACATAACAACAAACACATATCATGGTACTAATTGGCAATATTTTATGAGGAATGTAATGTTAACTATCAATATTATCGGTGCAGGAAATTTAGGCAAGACGATTGGATATTTATTAGCTAATTCAGATAAAGTAAAAATTGGATATATTTGTAATAAGTCTAAAGAAAGTTCAACTAATGCAATTAAATTTATTGGGAGTGGAAATCTTTGTGAAAAAATATCTGAGCTTCCTCATGCTGATATCACATTAATTGCAACGCCCGATGACTCTATAGAAATGGTTTGTAAGGAGTTATCAAAAAATAATAATTTGCTTGCTGGAGATCTAATTTTTCATTGTAGTGGCTCCCTAACTTCTGACGCTTTAATTAGCTCCAAAGAAAAAGGATGTATTACAGCAAGTATTCACCCCATGAGAAGCTTTGCTGTTCCAGAATTAAGTATTGAACAATACAAAGGAACATATTGCGCTTTAGAAGGTGATAATAAAGCTATAGAAACGCTTCAGTTAATATTTGAAGCTATAGGATCAACTACTTACTTAATTGATAAAAATAAAAAAACGCTATATCACGCCTCTGGTGTTTTTGCATCAAATTATTTAGTAACATTATCTCAACTAGCTTTAAATTGCTTACAAGAAGCCGGGGTAGAAAATGATATAGCAATGCAAGTGATAACAAATATTATGAAAGGGACTGTATCCAATCTCGAAAAGACGCTTTCCCCCAAAAAATCCTTAACTGGTCCTTTGCAAAGAGGAGATATTAAAACAGTCAAAAAACATATTGAAGAACTACCCTCACAAGAAAAAGACTTATATCAACGATTGGCCTTGTCTACACTTGCTTTAACTTCTCATGATGGCTCAAAACTTGATTTTATTAGAAATTCGATATTGCAAGAGAAATAATTAATAGCCACTCTAAAAACTCTAATAAGGCTCGATAGATGAAATAGTTGGGTTTACTCCATCTTTTTTTAAACATGATAAAGTCGGGGCAGGAATATCTGTTTTGATTGAAATATTTTTTAAATCAAGGGAATATTGTTCCAACAAATAGCTTAAATTTTTACTCAAAAATAGAGGATTACACTATTTTTTAACACTGCAACTAGATCAAAAGAAATATCATAAAAAATTTCTCTAATCAATTTTCAATCATATAATATTTAATAACTTAATTTATTAAATTAATCTGAAATTTGGCTTTTAAAATAATGTCCATCTAAATCTAAAATCTCAACAGAGATATTAATTTTTAAATCACGTTTCTTTTCCTTAAAAAACTCGGTTAACAAGTTTAAGGCTTTTTCACCAAGAAAGGTTTTTAGGGAATCTGCTCTTCCTGCTTTGATCTTGATAGTTAAATGCACAAAAGCATTCGTTGGGTTTTGGTCACCAATAAAAAACATTTTTTGTGGCATACAACGGCTTTTACAATTATCTAAAGGGGTTGGTAGCATTTCCGCTAAAAGATAATGTAATTGCTTAAATAGGGTATTAAACCCCTCTTTAACATTAAGGTTATCGCTATATTCCAAAATTAAATGTGGCATAGTTCTTCTTCTGATTGAGTTAATTTAGACATTTGCTCTTCATATTGCCTGGTAAATGGCGCTAAATGAAGTTCACTTAACCCCTGATAAAAATGACTAAGGGCGTTAAACAAACTTTTCGCACGCAAAGGCAGGCCTTTTTTACAATAGTGAACCACTTCTTGATAAATAGCAGTTAGAAATTCTTTTCTATTCACCTCAACCCCACCAAGATTATCAATACTCGGTTGGAAAGGAAAATTGGCTGCTTGGCATAAAATCCATTCTAAGGCTTGCGGCTTTGCTTCAACCCCTTGAAATTCTTGTTGCTCATTCGCATTGCGACCATCTGGAATATACCAATAACCATAATCATCTAAAAGCCGTCTTTTTTTACCTGCTATCAACCAATGCGCGCATTCATGCAGGGCTGAGCTAAAAAAACCATGTGCGAAAATAACTGAATGATAATGACAAGACTCATTTGCTGCCTGATAGAAAGGTTCATCTTGACCTAAGATTAAGCGAGTATTGTATTGTTCGAAAAAACAATCATCAAAAATCTGCATAAGAGTTTGGCAATGATGGTGTTTTTCTTGGCTAATTAATGATTGCACAAAAATCTAAAGATAAATAAAAGCGATTATACTTTAAATTTCATTTTTTTCTTATTCGCTTATACCAAGCTTTTAAATTAGGCCAAAAAGCAATAGTAAACACTAAAATAGTGAATAAAAGAACGGACACAACCATTTGAATAATAGGGAAATTAAGCGCATCTTTTGCAACAAAGAAACTTGCTATACTGCCTGAAAAGGAAAATAGTATCCGTGCAATCCATCCAAACATTAGCCCTACTCCTCGGGTTAGCTTTCATCTATAGCTATCGCACAAATCTAAAATAACTTTAATGGAATCTATTTCTGGCAGATTAAAAACAGTGATTATAGCGCCGATGACCAGTACTATTAAAGAAAATTTTCCCACTAGAGTAATGACGCAATTTAAAGATAAAAAAGGACAGGTAGCACTTGAAAAGCTAAGGTTAATAGATCGCTCTAGGCTTGTTCAAAAATTAGGTATAATTGAAAAGCAATCCCAAAACAGCATACTCCATATTTTGGGAATCTTATTTCAAAAATGACCCTATTTCATCATATATACTCAAACAACTTCAAAATACGAGTATTAAATGTAGCCTGGGTGCAGCAAAGCGAAACCCGGGTTACAGTCCTTCGGACTTTCACCCAGGCTACATTTCAAATGGTTTTTTTCAAAACCTAGCTTTTTCAAAGATCACGGGTATATATCAAGTACTAATTAGGTTAAGATGCGGGAAAATTAGTCAAGGAAAAACGACATGCGCATTCTTATCTTAGCTGCCTTTGAAAATGAGTTGGAAACCATTGCAAAACATTTTGATGAGTTAAAAGAAATTATTATTTCAAAATGCCGCTGTACGCGGGCTCAATATAATCATCATGATATTATTTTAAGTTTAACAGGAATAGGTACCTCTGCTGCGACAATCACAACAACCTTGCTTTGCGAAGCACTAAAACCTGATTTAATCCTATTTTGTGGGGTAGCAGGCGGCCTTAAGGCTGAACAGCAAATTGGTGATCTTATTCTTGCTAATAAGATTATTGATATTGATTTACATCAATTACCTCGCTTAATCCAAGATACGCCCTATGCCAAGGCATTAAAAGACCCACATCTTTTAACGACTATTGATTTTGAATATACCCCTTTACCCTCCATTACGACAACGATTTCTCAGTTAAAAATTGACCATTTAAAATTAGGAACTATAGTAACCTCGAATATTT
>JAIUOG010000134.1 GCA_020161725.1 Pseudomonadota bacterium | reverse complement strand
GATAATTTCTTCGATTGATGGTTTCAAACGCATGGCAGTCAAAAGGGATATAGTCAAAAAAGCACCTATCATTGTTGCTACAGTTCTATCAATAAACTCAAATATAATGAGTGTATAGATAAATACAAGTAGCAAAAATGCTAAAGGAATTCTCCAATTAAAATAAATAGGGTGTTGTGTAAATAGGACTTGTAACACAACAGGCTTTACTTGATTACTAACATGATGAACTTGATTAAGTAAGGAAGCTACATCTGTCTCGCAAAGATAAGCATCACCAAGCGCTGATTCCCCCCCAGGAAGTTCATAATCATTTGAAAAGCAGCTTTTATTATCTAAAAATTGGTGAGAAAGCTCCGTTTGGCCCAAGCCAAGAAAGCTATGCGTGAATAATTTAAAATGGCGACCATATAACTCTATTTCCTGAATATCATCTTGTTTTGCTATCACTTCTCTTTTTACAGGAAAAGAGACTTGCACCGAAGCGCCACCCATATCCATCACACCAACGGGTTCTGCCATCGTATTTTGTAAACGCTCTAATTGGTAGTTTACAGCTAACCAACCATATACCCCCTCTTCCGAACCTGAGATTGTTTTTGAACTATTTAATTGCCAATCACCGTGCTCGCCAAACCAATTTTGTACAAAGCTATATAATTGATTTTGTTTCGGCTTAGACAGTAAACGCATACCTGCTGTTGCATAAAAATAGACCGGGATGTTTTTTTGAGGGGCATCGGTAAAAATAGCATCTAAATAACGATTCACTGACTCTTGGTTCATATCAATCGTTGCAAAGCCGGGTTTTGTCTTTTTTACCCAAAGCTCTTTTATATTCGTAGCGGTTTTACTGTTATCAAAGTCAAAGGCATAAATATGCAAACGCGAACCGGTTGAACCAACATCAACAACAGCTACACATTGATGTGCTTGGCAATCAGTGTCAGCTGCATAGGTGGTATTCATTAATAACAAAAAGGAGATTGATAAGAAAAAATGAATTGTTTTTCGCATATAAATTCTACCCTGACCTAAAAAGAACCGACAGAATACACTTTGCGCAAATATATTGCAATATCAATTAAAACAAGAAGGCTTATTTATTTTATTTTTCATTAAATGAAAACTTATCATGCCACAGTCCGCCGTGTTGTATGTTTTTATCTTGTACTTAGCTAATAAATTTACAACAGGTAGATGTGGGAAATGATAACGGTTATCAAAACCGGAGGAAATAAGAGCATAATCTGGTTTTACTTTAGCAATAAAGGGTTCTGACGAAGAAGTTTTACTGCCATGATGAGGAATTAATAAGAAATTTGCTTTTAATTTTTCAGGATAACGTTCAATTAATTCTTTTTCAGCTTCTTTCTCAATATCGCCAGTTAAAAGAACAGCCATATCATGATTTTCGACACGTAAAACACAGGAACGATTATTTTTACTAAGGCCCTTTTTTAAAGGCAAAAATTGAAAATGAATACCATCCCAAACCCAGGCTGGATAATCATGGCAGGATTTTCCGCGGTGATAATAATTAACATCATCCACAATCAGTTCATTAACAGCATATTTCTTTTCCAAAGAGAACAAACCACCTCGATGATCTAAATCGGGATGGCTAATAATTATTTTATCTAAGCTTTTAATTCCCAAGGTTTGCAAATAAGGAATAATCACTAAGTTTGCCATATCAGAGCCTCGATAAAATTTAGCTCCCGTATCATAAACAAGATGATGATTAGCGGTATGTACAATCACGGATAATCCCTGCCCCACATCTAAAACATCGATACTCGCCTCTCCTAATTTTTCTTTAGGAATATTGGGATAAAAACCCAGATAAAGTAACAGCAAAGCAGGTAAACGGAAGTTTTTAATAGGAAGAAAAAATAAAATAAACAGCGAAAATAAAAGAGCTAAGGGATAAAGCAAAGAAGCATAAGAAAAATTTAAATTGAATTCTGCAAAAGAATCAACCCAATGAAGATAATGGAAGAGAATTTTAATAGCTTTTTCAATTGGCAATAAGAGGGAGGCGTTTTGCAAAATCTGAATCACCAATAAACTTAATAAGCTTAAAGGCACTAAAATAAAACTGACTAAAGGAATGGCAATTAGATTAGCTAAAATACCGTTTAAAGCACCATAGGAAAACCAATATAGACTTAAAGGTAACAAGCCAATAAGGCAGGCTATTTGTAAGATAAGATTCTTTTTCAATCCTGTTGTTGTAAATAATTGATTAGTTAAAATTAAAATGGCAACAGCAATAAAAGAGAGGTAAAAACCAGGCAAAAGGACGGAATGCGGTTCAAAAAATAAAATAATAAAAATAGCATAACGCCAAGCCTGCCAAAGCGTAAACCGCCTTCCAAAAACAGGCGATAAGGCCATAAAAAACACGGAAATAAGTGCCCTTTTGGCTGGTGCTCCAAAACCGGCTAATAAGGTATAAATCAAAGCTGCAATTAAGCTTACAAAACCGGCCACCTTAGGCGCTGGGCTATAAAGACATAAGCGTGCTGATAAAGACCATAAAAAATAAATAACAAAATAACTAAAGCCTGCTATTAAACCTATATGAGCTCCTGAAATCACCATGAGATGGGTTGTTCCAGTACGCCTGAAAAGCTCCCATTCAGTTTTTGAAAGATGACTCGTTATGCCTAAAGTTAGCGCTTCAAATACGCCTAGGACTTTTTTATCTAAAATTAAATCATCTAACTTTTTGGCTAAATTCTCCCGTATAGCAAGCATGTTTTCAGTTTTTTTAGGTTCATAAATAAGCTTGGTACTGCCATTTTTTAGATAACCCACCCAATAGATATGGCGAGCTTTTAACATGGATTGGTAATCAAAAGAACCTGGGTTGGCAAAGTTATGGGGCCTTTTTAATTTCACATCGAATTGCCAGCCTTGCCCTACCTTGAAATTAGGGCAATGCTGATAACAAGAGAGTAAAAAGATAGCGTTTATAGACCTACCATTGAGTTCACGCGCTAAAAACTGAAATTGTGTTCGCTTTTCATTGATGTTGGGCATGGAATAAATAGAACCAGTCACTCTTGCCTTAGTTATAACCTTCTCTATAGGCATATTTTTATCTAAAGATAAATGTTGATGTAACAAAGCAAAGCTAATGGAAGCCAAAAAAATGACAATAATTTTCTTTTTCAAAGTTAATATAAAAAGTAAAATTATTAAAAATAATGCGTATTTGGGCAAAGCATAAACAAAGGCTAAGCCCGCGTAAAAGGCGAGAATTTCCATATATTATAAATCTGTTGGACTTAAAGCGAAGGCTAATCTATAGTAACTTTTAGGATTAAACAAGCTTATAAGAAAAAAGTTGTAAGAACACTAACCTTGATTGCGCCTTCGGCTTCATCAAGGCTACCTTATTACAAAAGCAATAAAAGGACTTTTTATGATCATCGCTGCCGTCAATGAAGGACCCTCTGAAACTAGAGTTGCCATTACGCCTGATGCCGTTAAACAATATATCAGCATGGGATTTTCCGTACAGATAGAAAAAGATGCTGGCCTACTTGCAGGCTTTACCGACAAGCAATATAAGGATGCAGGCGCTAGTATTTCCACTAGCAGCAAAACCTTATTACCCAAAGCGAATATCCTTTTACTAGTCAATGAGCCTAATCCAACTTTTCTTAAAGAGCTTTCTAAAGAAAGTTTAATTATTGCGCCAGTTAATAAAGATGCCGAATCAAAATTAATTCAATTTTGCACTCAACATCAGTTAAGTCTTTTTTCAATGCTGCTTATTCCACGCATTAGCCGAGCACAAAGTTTAGACAGCCTTTCATCTCAAGCAAACCTAGCTGGTTATCGAGCAGTCATTGAAGCTATTAGCCATTATAAGCGCGCTATTCCTATGATGATGACAGCAGCGGGAATGATTCATCCTGCCAAAGTTTTAGTTTTAGGCGCTGGTGTTGCAGGCTTACAAGCGATTGCTACCGCCAAAAGAATGGGAGCCGTTGTCTATGCTTTTGATGTAAGAACAGCAGCCAAAGAACAGGTAGAAAGTTTAGGCGCAGAATTTATTGAAGTAGCCTCTGATGAAAATAATGAAACTGCTGGTGGCTATGCTTCAGAAACGAGTGATGAGTATAAAAAGAAACAAGCAGAACTTATTGAAAAATATGCATCCGAAGTCAATATTATTATCTCTACCGCACAAATTCCTGGCAGAAAAGCGCCTATACTCTTACCTAAAAAAGCCATTGCCAATATGAAAGAAGGCTCTGTTGTAGTCGACTTGGCAACTGCTTCAGGAGGTAACTGTGAGTTATCTGAAAAAGATAAAATTATTGTAAAGGATGGAGTAACAATCATCGGCCTAGCTAATATGGCAGGCCTTGTTCCTGCAACCGCAAGTGAACTCTATGCGACAAATCTTCGTCATTTAATTCAACATTTAGCACCCAAAGCAGAATTAACCTTTAACGAAGAAGATGAAATTGTTCAAGCCGCCCTACTTTGCCATCAGGGAGACTATTTACCTTTCCAAGCCAAGGAGATTTAAATGAGTGAAACAGCGAGTCTAGCTAATCCTTATATTGCTATTTTAACCATTTTCGTTTTAGCCTCCTTTGTTGGCTATTACGTTGTTTGGAAAGTAACCCCAGCCCTTCATACGCCTTTAATGTCCGTTACTAATGCCATTTCAAGTATTATTATTTTAGGCGCTCTGCTCGCAGCAGGAAGCCATTTCACCGGCACTGTAGGTATTTTAGGCGGCTTAGCTATTTTCATCACTGCCATTAATATTTTCGGCGGCTTTGTTGTGACACAACGCATGTTACGCATGTATAAAAAATAGATAAAAAAAAACAGACTTTTAATAATAAATTCGTTATTTAAGGATAAAAAAATGACCACGATGGTTCCTTATTTTTACCTCATTGCAGCAATATGTTTCATTTTAGCTTTAAAAGGATTAGCAAGCCCTGCTACTTCAAGACGAGGCAATCTTTTGGGCATATTAGGGATGATTTTAGCGATTAGCTCTACTCTGCTTATTCCTTCCATGAATCACCATCTTTGGCTAATAGGACTCATTGCAGCTGGGGGTATTGTAGGAACCTTTATCGCTTTGAAAATTAATATGACAGCCATTCCCCAACTTGTCGCTGGTTTCCATTCATTGGTAGGTTTAGCTGCCGTATTAGTTGCTTTTTGTGCTTTTTTAACACCAGAATCGTTTCATATCGGAAGCCCAGGCAGTATTGAAAAAACAAGTTTAGTTGAAATGAGTTTAGGGCTTGTGATTGGTGCTATTACTTTTTCAGGCTCTATTATTGCCTTTTTAAAGCTACAAGGATTAATGTCAGGTCAACCTTTGCGCTTCCCAGGGCAAAAAATGGTTAATTTAATTTTAGGTCTTAGCATTGTCGTTTTATTAGTTTATTTCGTTTTAAACCAATCGATTAATCTATTCTGCATCCTTGCAGCCCTTGCCTTTTTACTCGGTTTTCTTTTAATTACCCCGATAGGTGGCGCTGATATGCCCGTTGTTATTTCTATGCTTAACTCCTATTCAGGATGGGCCGCAGCAGGTATTGGCTTTACTTTAAGCAACCATCTTTTAGTCATTACAGGTGCCTTAGTTGGTGCTAGTGGAGCTATCTTAAGTTATATCATGTGTGTTGGCATGAATCGCTCTATCATTAATGTGATTTTCGGTGGTATTCAAGCATCAGATGCAGCCGCAGCCGGCGGCCACATAGAAGATAGACAGGTTCGCCAAGCCAATGGTGAAGATGCAGCCTTTTTATTAGCTAATG
>JAIUOG010000133.1 GCA_020161725.1 Pseudomonadota bacterium | reverse complement strand
ATTCTCATTTTAATTATTTTATTATTTGCAAGCCTTTTCATCCTCTGATTAATGGACTGTATCGACTGGAATTTTATTCGATGACTTGTATTCTTGAGTGTTAATGACTCGTACACTTTATAATGGAAGGAACATCCCTTGAGCTGATATTTTTGTCTTCACATTATTTATGCCTTTACTACTTCCTGTATGGATGACAGAATTTATCGGTATTGTCTTTATTGTCGATATGTTCTGATTACTAACAGGTTAATTTAATCTCTACTGTTCATTTCTTACTTGATTCTATATGGGGTTGTTTTCATTTTTAATAAGATTACTTTAGGGATTTTATAAGTTTTTAACAATATGACTTACAACAGGTAAAGTATTCCTCCCAATTTATGAATTCATTGCTCTTATTGGTGGTAGTATCTTTGTCTGTTGGTAAATAATCTTGGAATTCGGAATCGGAGATGTTGATATTCTTGAATTTATGTTACTTCCCGAGTATAAAGGTCCAGGCATTATTGAAGGAGGACTTCTTGATTGTTGAACAGGCATTTGTGGAGGTGGACTTTGGAAACGAATCACAGGAGAAGAGATTATTCTCTGTGAGTTGATAACAACAGGAGGATTCATAATAACTCTTTATGTAACAGGAAGGGGTGGATGATGAAAAGAAAAGGTTCCCGTCAGTTGAGGAGATAAATTGTGATTCAAGTTAGTATTGAGCTGTTTAGAGTTTTGCAAATTTTAATTTATCTTCCTAGTCTACTCCATGCTATTCAAAGTAAGCTATTGTTGTTGCTGGTATAGTTGATTGTTGTGATTACTATTGAAAGGTGCTTGATGAACGTTAATATTCACTTTATTATTATTAAAAATTGCCTTTCTCTAATGATTACTAACAACACAATTTTAGTCTTTTTGTTATTTTTGTTTATTTTTTTGTGGTACAAAGTCCTACAAGTTTAGTATCTGTCTTTCAAAATGGTAAATTTCCTAGTAAACTTAACTTGTTGACTTTCTCTTCTTAGGATTTGTTTATAAAATACTTTCTAATATCTCAGACAAGAATTATGAATAAATTTATTTAAACACACTTAAAATACTCTCCAAACCAGTAAAGTTGAATTTCAATGAATTCTTATGTCTTTAATATAAATTTTGACATTGCAACAATGTACCAGCTGTCAATACTGTCAACCCGATACTAAATGTCTCTGCTAAACAAGGGTTGATATTTAAAGGATAATGGGAGCCTTTGATAGCATCGTTAGCTAATTATTATGGCGCTTTTATAAACTAAAAAAATACCTAAATAACAATTAGAAGTGGGATTTTCAGCCATAAGTTAAAATTATTTTTTTACCCGGGTAATGAACATGCAGCGAATACTTTCACTTGTCCTATTGAGTTTATCAGTACATTATCGGGATGAATGTTACCTATTTTTTTATTTATTCTTTAAAACTTATTTGCTGCTCTTATCAAATTGTAAAGTAAGTACCAAATTTATTTCTCTTCGAAGTATTTATTCAGAACTGAACGGTTGCCGATTTCATTTGTTAATGTGTAAGGAAAATACTAAAAAGTGACCTTTATGTGAATAAATTAATAGTACGTTGAGTTTGCCACTTGTTGAGCACATGCCATGCTTTTGGAATGAGTACTTGTCAGGCAACAAAATAACTTAACGAATTTAAGAGTCGTTTATTTTAACTATGAAAGCCCTCCAGTCATTGAGAAGAGTTTCAGTGTGAAGAGATCGTGACAACTCCATCATATCGACAGTCGTATTGGTATGATGATTATAAGTTTGTGTAAGGGAGATGGTTCCTAGTTTTGGATGTTGTTAATAATCTTGGTTGAGATTATTTGATTAAGAGTTGCCCATTTGATTGATAAGTTAAGCAAGAAGTAATTATAAAAATAAATGAAATGTAAGTAATCGGACAATAATAAAAGTAAAAAATAAATATAAAGTAGAATTAGAAAGTCAAAAAACGGAAATTTATTATTATTCAGAAAGTCTTATAAATCGTATTTAAGTTTATGTATTTTTATTGAATTATATTCGATAAAGAAAGAGAATAAAGTATAAATTAAAGATTATCATTTTTTATTTTTGGCATATAAAAAAGTATTTTAATGTTTTTTACCTTAATTGACAAAAACGATAAAATCCATTGATTAGATTAGATAGATTCAGTGTTGATTTTTGATAAAGAAATGTTTGTATTTATTAGGTTTAGTTTATTGGAACATGTCTATTTTGGCAGAATCCAGAGCTAAGATGGATATTTGTTGAGAGTGTTTGAGGGTTTTGAACCCTTTGAGTTAGAGTTTGTTTTAGTCTTAAATAGCTTTATTAAAATAGATTTAGGATGATTATTAGTTGTCATTAACTTAACTATTACTCAAATTGTTCAATTAATCTTAATCTCTTTACTAATTCAAACCATTTTGTTAATGTTATTGCCTTTAATTATAATTGTACCCTTATTATAGTTATTGTTATTGTCTTTGATTATAATTATTCTCTTCATATCGTTATTGTTATTGATTATAGTTTGAATTATTAGTAGATTTATTATTGATTTGATTAGATTGATATGATTTTTTATTGAAGAACTCTATGATAGAACGTTGATCGGGTTATCTTTATTTAGGAAATCCTGCAAAAGAAATCAGAAAGTTAACTGAGCAAGAAATTGAAAATCTTGAATATTCAGCTGAACATTATTGCCGGCTAAAAAATAAATACATAGAAACTGATTTTTAGTCGCTTGCAAAAAATATTACTCTTCTCTATCCTCTCATTCGATTTAATGCGCAGGAATATTTATTCCTGCTAAATATTTTACGTACTTAGACTTTTGAGGTTCTATGAAAAAAATAATTGGTTTATGTAGTGTTTTGTTATTTAACCTTAGTTTTGCAGCAAATCCGGTTGTTATACCTGATGAGTTCATGATTAAGGAGCATTGGATAAGTCTTACTACAAGCTACGATATAGAAACAAAAACAGAAAAATTAGGCACTCTTTACAGAAAATTCTTTAGTCTTTTATTAACCTATGAATTTTATGATGTTTACGAAAACAAATTAGCAATTGCCAAATCAAGGTTTTTCTCTTTAACAGCACATTTTGATATATACGATCTTGAACAAAAATTATTAGGCATGGCTGATGAAAAGTTTCTTGCCTTTTTCCCAACTTTTAATATTTATAGTGCAAATGGTGAAAAACAGGTTAGTGCAAGCCTGAACTTTTGGGGTACTACTTTTAAAATCTACGATACTCTAACCAATCAAGAAATTGCCTCTATGCATCGCCCTTTCTTTAGGCTAAAAAACGACTGGGAAATTAAAATAACTGATAAAGATTCATTCATGAGAAAAGGCATTGATTCTAGAGTATTAATGACTGTTTTAGCTTTTCAAGGTGACAGAGAGTACTGGAAAAAACAAAAGGATCTTAGTCACAATAAAGCCTTATTAGCAAAATTAGTCACTAAAAAAGAGATTCTAAACAAAATAGAAATTGCTAGAACAAATATTGTAATAAAAGAAGGAATGAATACGTCCGACATTAACTACGAGGCTTTAATGGAAGAACTTGAGTTAAATTTTAATAACTTATTTAATTTTGATTTAAATCAAACAGATGAAGAAAAATTAGAACAGTTTATTGATTATTGTTTAGGCTTAATTTCAACACCATCACTATCTGTAGAGAAGAAACAAGCGATTCTTTATTTATTAAAAACCCGTCTAAAAACGATGCTTTAATAGTTTTGTTGAATTCCGCATTCTATGCGGGATTCAATATCTCTTTTGATATGAGTTCTTTCGTTTTTATTTGAAGTGTGCCAATAATTCATTAAATATGCACTTATTGGGATTATTACCAAAACCGTTAAAGAGCAATTCCCTTCTATCGATATAATGCGCTATTCATCTACGTCTTTGCGAGCACTAGCGAAGCAATTGTAAGTTAGAAATTTGATAAATTACTATCGGTAAGTGATAAAGAGATGTAAAAAGCACTTGCCGGGAGTAAAAAGCCTCCATTAATGAAGTTAATGGAGGCATGGGCGTGAGCGAGCGTGAAGCAATAGAGTTTAATGCTCGTCTGGATCAAGGTACTCTAGCCCACACTCTCGATACATTTGAATAGTTGCTCGGAATACTTTAAGTAGCTCCGCTTACAATCGTAAACACTAATCTATCGAGACGCCCATGATAACATATGAAAGCTACATTGGAATTGATATTGGCAAATACCGCTTTGTAGTAGCCATTCACGGTAACAAAAAGGTTGATGAGTATGAAAATACCCCTTCGGGGATAGAAGAATTCACAAAATCTCATAAAAAGGATTTAGTCAAAGGCCTTTGTCGAGGCTATGAGATGCGCGTCCTTCTGACTTTATGTTCACATGGCTTTGCTGTTCATCGAGCGAATACTCGTAAAGTAAAGCATTTTATAAAATCCTATGGGAATGCAGCAAAAACAGACAAACTGGATGCTAAAAATCTCGGATTATATGGTTTTGAACGAGGAAAAACGCTTGACTTATTTACGCCACAATCAAAGCAAGCAAGTGAGCTCTATGAGATGATTCAGCCGTACTGATCTAAAACAAATGCTTGTCGCTGAAAAAAACCGCCTTAAAGCACCCCGTACAGCTTGTGTTAAAGAGAGCATTCAATCTCTGATTGAGATACTGAAAGTCAAATTAGATACGATTACAGAAGAAATTAATTCACTGATTGCAGAAGATCCAATTTTAAGTGAAAGGAAGAAAATATTAAAAACAGTGCCTGGGATTGGAGATATCATTGCTAATGAACTTCTTATTTTACTTCCTGAATTAGGGCAGTTAAGTCGCCGAGAAATAGCATCTTTGGTCGGTGTTGCCCCTCGCTGTAATGACAGCGGGACCTTGCAAGGCTATCGCCGTACAACACATGGACGGGCAGGAGTTAAGCCGCTTTTATTTCTAGCCTCTATGGCGACCAGAAATTCAAATAGCAACCTCAAAACCTTCTATGAAGGACTAATTGCTCGAGGCAAGATTAAAATGGTGGCATTAAGAAAAATTATCGTTATCGCCAATGCTCGGCTAAATGTCGCTCAAACAACTGCTTTAAAAATATTGGTCGAGACATAGTTGATCTAGAACGATGATCGATTGTAAATCCGAACAATTACTTCGCTAGTGCTCGCAAAGACGAGAGAAGCACCTTCTTTTTTGATAGCTCAGTCTTAGTGTTATCTCTATATTTAAATTTTTGGGATCCATCGGGGTTTGTCGTGGTATTCAGGAGATATTGGCCAAGCTCAAGCCTCTTTCCTGGAGCTCACAAATTAATCGCAAGGTAGAGAGGGAGTGAATGTAAGGTATTATTTTTTTAAGGCAAAAAAAAAGCAGCGATTAAGCTGCTTTTCTAGAATAAAACCCTGGCGATGCCCTACTTTCACATGGGAACTCCCACACTATCATCGGCGCAAGTCTGTTTCACTACTGAGTTCGAGATGGATTCAGGTGGTTCCAAACTGCTATGGTCGCCAGGAAAAACGGTTGCTGTGGTTAAACCACAGCGGTAAAGAAGAATTCATTTGGTAACACAAGTCACTCATTCATTGTGCTCATATACCCAAGCTACTCAGGATATATGGTCAAGACAATCAGCCAATTAGTACAAGTTAGCTTCACACATTACTGCGCTTCCACACCTTGCCTATCAACGTCGTAGTCTCCAACGGGCTTCATGGGAAAACTCATCTTGAGGGAGGCTTCCCGCTTAGATGCTTTCAGCGGTTATCCCGTCCGAACTTAGCTACCCGGCAATGCCACTGGCGTGACAACCGGTACACCAGAGGTTCGTCCACTCC
>JAIUOG010000132.1 GCA_020161725.1 Pseudomonadota bacterium | reverse complement strand
ACCCGGATTTCGCTCCGCTTCATCCAGGCTACATTTTAAATGGTTTTTTCAAAACCTGGCATTTTGAAAGATCACGGGTATATTATCCTCATCTTTAAAAATGGGTACCGTTTCTACTTTTTTTATCTTAATATGTAGCCAAATTTTTATATTTAAAAAACGATGATTATTTTATCTTGTATTACTATCTTTAGCTTAGCTTGCTTACTTACCTTATTTTTAAGGTATTATGCTTTACAAAAAAGCCTTTTAGATATTCCAAATCATCGGAGTTCGCATACTATTCCTACACCAAGAGGCGGGGGAATTGCTTTTGTTGCCTGTTTTTTATTAACACTTTTAATTTGCTTTTATAACAATATAATTCCTGCCAATCTTATTTTTGCCTATTTTATAGGTGGCTTTTTCATCGCTTTATTGGGATTTTTAGATGACAGAGGACATATTCCTCCTCTATGGCGCCTTATAGGGCATCTTCTAGCAAGTGGATTTGCTTTATATCTTATAGGCGGAATGCCTAATCTTTATTTTTTAAAGTTTTTACCTTCTTGGTTTAGCAATATATTGGGTCTTTTGTACTTGATGTGGTTACTTAATTTATATAACTTTATGGATGGAATTGATGGAATTGCAGCAATTGAAGCCTTATCAGTTTGTTTAGGTATTTCGCTCATTTATGCCTTATTACACATGCCTGCACATTTGATTTTACCCTTAAGTCTTTTTTGTGCTGTTGCTGGTTTTTTAGTATGGAATTTCCCACCAGCTCGTATTTTTATGGGGGATGCTGGTAGTAGTTTTTTAGGTTTTATTTTAGGATTAATGTCGCTTGAAGCAGCTAAATTAGACAGTCGATTTTTTACTGCTTGGCTTATTTTACTTGGCATTTTTATAGTCGATGCAACTTATACCTTAATTCGAAGAGCTTTACATAAACAAAAACTTTATGAAGGGCATCGAAGCCATGCCTATCAAAAGGCTGCCTTATATTGCAATAGCCACCTTACAGTCAGTACTGTTGTGTTAGTTATTAATTTATTCTGGCTTTTACCACTTGCTATCTTGGTTTCATTAGGTAAAGTTCCTGATTTCATTGGTCTTTTCTTGGCGTATTCATCTATTTTGGTTCTTGTTATTAAATTTAAAGCGGGTACGGAGTAAATTTTTAATGTACTTAAGATAAAAAATGGTGTAACCTAGTCGGTTTGAAAAAATTAGATTTGTTAATCTTGGCTTAAGTTTAATCAGAATAATCATATTTAATGATTTCTAAAGCAGGTGTTTTAAATCTACGGGTAACAATCAACTATTTTTCAATTTTTTTTGTAAGTTTTTTTTTAAGTCTGTATTTTTTTACTTATTGATATAAAAAATATTTTTCACAAAGCATCTGTTTTAAATCTATTTTATTTGAAATAAAAACGGTTGGTTTTTTGAGTTCTTAATATTTTGTTAATAATTGTTGTATAAAATTAAAATCAAATGGGCTTTTTTGCTTATTTTTGTTCATTGGTGGGTTGTCTAGTACCATGGAAGTGTTCTATGGATGATAACTGAAGTTAGTAGAAGGGAGAAAAAGCCATGTTAATTTTGACTCGGCGCATTGGTGAGACTCTAATTATTGGTGATGATGTCAATATTACGGTCTTAGGTGTTAAAGGTAATCAGGTTCGACTTGGAATTAATGCACCTAAAGATGTATCTGTTCACCGCGAAGAAATTTATCTACGCATTCAGCAAGAGAAAGAAACACCTGATTCAGAAGTATAACCGGATTTTATCCGTAGTCCTCCGTCCTGAGCAGAACTGGAGTTCGTACGCTCAGGACAACAAATACCTTCCAGTCCCGCTATAAAAAATTCATCATAGTCTAAATTAGAGCTATAAATAGTTACCACTAATAATTCCAGTGCCATCAGGCTAAGATTCTTATCTTTGTCTCGTGAACTATGAATGCCAAGCCCGAGCCTTCATAATCCTTCACTTGGCATTCAATAAGATCCTTCAAAAAGCGAATGCTATTTTCAGGGTTGTTTGCAGAAGAAGGGGCAGCGTCAGCCTAAGCCTAAGCTAAGGAAACTTCTGCTGAAGATAGATGGCGCAGGTTGCCTTCTTTATCTTTAATAATCAGTTGTCCTTCTACATCAATACCTAAGGCTTCACCTTCTAAACTTGTTTTATTTCCTATTTGGGAGAGCCTAATATTTTTTCCTTTTAAATAATCTACTGACTGCCATTTTTCAAAAAAATGAGATAATCCCAACGTTAAAAATTGATTGAGATGATTAGTAAGGGAAATAATTAAATTGGCTACTAAGCTGTTTCTATCCAATTGTATTTCTTTAATATCATATAAAGAGCAATGAGGTTTATCGCTAAGTGGTTTTATGGCCGTATTGGAGTTTACATTAAGGCCAATGCCAATAATAAGTTCATATATATTATCTTTATTAAGGTTTGATTCTATCAAAATACCTGCTAATTTTTTATCTTGATAGATAAGATCATTAGGCCATTTAAGCTTAATATGTTCTATTTTCAAAGGGGTCAAACTATCAATAAGTGCAAGTCCTACCACTAAACTTAACCCTTTAAGTTGCTCTAAATTGCAATTGACTTTTATCTTTTGTGAAAAATAAATATTCTCTGCATAGGGGGATTCCCATTGGCGATTAAACCGGCCTCTGCCTGCTGTTTGTGTTTCTGTTAAGGCAATAATAGGCAGCTTTTTTTCTTTTAAGTTTTTTAAATAAAGATTAGTTGAATCTAGACTATCAAAGCGATGAATAGAGGGAGGGGAAATAAACTTAGCTCGAGCTAGATGTGCTCTAATTTTCATTTCATCTAGAAAAATTGGATCTGGTTTCATTTTTATGAGTCAACTTTAAAAAAATTTATGTTTTTTATGTTTTCATGATAGCAAAGCGCTGCATGACATAGCGGGGATGGCATAAAACTTTTTAAGAGCCAATTTTGCTGATGTAAATTATCTCTTACTCGTTCTATTTTTAATTCTAAAACAGGTACTGAAAATTCTTTGGTTGGATAAGAAAGACCCAAGCCACAGGCTTTGATAAATGCTTCTTTTTGAGCCCATACATGAAAAAAGGCCTGGGGTTTAAGAAAAAGTGGTAAGGCTAAAAAATGATTTAATTCAATGTCTGAAAAAAGTTCTTTTGCAATGCCATCAAAGGGTCTTGCTGAAAAATATTCAATATCAATACCCAGGCTATGTTGGCAACCGACAGCCAAAAGAGCAGTATCTCCCGAATGACTCAAATTAAATTCAATATTTTTGCCTGGGATAAAGGGCTTGCCGTATTTATTAAAATCAAAATTTAAACAGGCAGGAGCCTCATTTAAATAGCTAGCTAAAACATGTCTTAAGAAGATTCTTGCAATGGTAAAGCGTCTACGATGTCTTTCAAAATAAAAACGTGCTGCTCGCTTTTTTTCTTGCGCGTTTAACACCTCATTATCGATTTTAGGATAACTTTCTAAATTAAATTGCCAAATATCGATGCGGTTTGCATCTAATTTGTAATCATTTTGCTTTTCATTCTGTGGTATTAGTAACATAGATGCTATCAAGTATGGCGTCAAAACTAAGTTACAGTTATCATAGCGCATTAAAAATTAATTCATCAACGAGTAATTGCATGAGCCGACAATTTTTAGATTTTGAACAACCCATTGAAGAGTTGAATCAAAAAATTCAAGCACTGCGTATGGTAGGCAGTGATAATGAAGTAAATTTGAGCGAAGAAATTGCGCGCCTGGAAGCGAAGTGCGAAGAGCTTACTTTAAATATTTTTTCTAATCTGGAGCCTTGGCAAGTTGCGCAAATGGCAAGACATCCTCTCCGCCCTCAGACCACGGATTATATTGAACATCTTTTTACCGACTTTCAGGAATTGCATGGAGACAGACACAATTCTGCAGCTCCCGCTATCATTGGGGGAATGGCCCGTTTTAATGGGGAGCCTGTGATGGTGCTTGGTCACCAAAAAGGAAAAAGAACGAAAGAAAAGGTTTACCGTAATTTTGGTATGGCACGTCCTGAGGAATATCGTAAGGCCTTACGTTTAATGAAAATGGCCGAAAAATTTAATATTCCTATTTTTACTTTTATTGATACGGCTGGTGCTTATCCTGGTATTGGTGCAGAAGAGCGTAACCAATCTGAAGCTATAGCTAGAAATCTTTTGGAAATGTCCAAACTAAAAACACCAATTATTTGTGTAGTAACGGGTGAGGCTGGCTCTGGTGGCGCTCTTGCAATTGGGGTTGGTGATAGGGTGCTGATGCTTGAATATAG
Source organism: Pseudomonadota bacterium (assembly GCA_020161725.1). Classification (GTDB taxonomy): domain Bacteria; phylum Pseudomonadota; class Gammaproteobacteria; order Legionellales; family Legionellaceae; genus Tatlockia. The sequence goes on along the minus strand of JAIUOG010000132.1, from coordinate 1,601 downwards.
TATTTACTCTGTTATTTCTCCTGAAGGTTGTGCTTCTATTTTATGGAAGGATGCATCTAAGGCATCGGATGCAGCGAGGGCGATGGGTATTACCGCCGATAAGATTTTAGAGCATGGGTTAATTGACGAAGTTATTGGTGAGCCTGTGGGCGGCGCTCATCGTAATTTTTCAGATATGGCAATGCGCTTAAAAGAAGTTTTAGCTTCTGAGCTTGAAAATTTAAACTCGTTTTCTAAAGAGCAGTTATTACAGATGCGTTATGACAAATTTATGCGCATGGGCGCCTGTGACTAACGCTTTATTAGGACCTTTAGAACTCGAGCAATTGAGTCAATATAAAAAGCTTTGGGTGGGATTTAGCGGTGGTCTAGATTCCACTGTCTTATTGCATATTCTAGCTAGCTATAATTTTAACATAGAAGCAATCCATATTAATCATTCATTGAGCCCGAATGCTGCGTTTTGGCAGGCCCATTGTGCTAATTTTTGTCAAAATCTAAATCTTGCCTTTAGGACTGAAAAAGTAGAGTTTTCAAATAATGCAAATATAGAAGCAAGGGCAAGAGAAGCCCGTTTTGCTGTTTTTACAAAGCTAATAGAGCAAGGCGAAGCTTTAATATTAGGTCACCATCAAGATGATCAAGCGGAAACAGTGCTTTTACAGCTCTTAAGGGGAACAGGAATAGATGGTTTAGCTGCTATCGAAGAATTAAAAATTTTTGCAAAAGGCCATTTACAAAGACCTCTTTTAAATAAAACGAGACAAGAATTAGAAAATTATGCCCAAGAATTTAATCTTAAGTGGATAGAGGATGAGTCCAATGAAAATAGCAGTTTTGCTAGAAATTTTTTAAGGAGGGAAGTGATTCCTTTACTTAAGACCCGTTGGCCTGCCTTATCTCAAACTTTGAATAGAACGACTAAACATGCCCGAGATGCAAGAAAAAATCTAGAAGATTTAGCCTTGCTCGATTGTCCTCAATTAAATGACATGCCTTCCATTTTACCCTTAAAATCATTTTACCCTTTGAATTATCCGCGTAAATTAAATTTATTACGCATGTGGTTTAAGTTAAATCATTATTTATTACCGAGCACCAAAATTTTAAGCGGGATTATTAGTGAAATGGTAGAGGCTGCAGCGGATAGTCAGCCTGAAATCCGTTTTAAGAACTATAGCCTAAGACGCTATCAAGATAAGCTTTATTTTGTACCTAGGCTAAGTCTTAATAAAAAAAGTATTTTTGTTTGGTCAGATTTAACAAAACCACTAAAAATCGAAGGTTTAGGCTTTTTATCTGCAGAAAAGGTAAATAAAGGTATTAAAATCCCCGTTTCAGCCAAAATAGAAATTCGCTTTCGGCAAGGAGGGGAAAAAATCAAATGGAAAGGGCAGACAAAAGAGGTAAAAAAGTTACTCCAAACTTTGGCTATTCATCCTTGGCATCGCGATAAAATTCCCTTTCTTTATATTAATGATGAATTAGCCGCTCTCATAGGTTATGTGATTTCTGATTTATTTTTCACAGAAACTGGAAAAGCTTATCAATTTAAGCTCGAATTTTCAGAGCGTTAGTGATAAATTAGGAAAAATAATAAT
>JAIUOG010000131.1 GCA_020161725.1 Pseudomonadota bacterium | reverse complement strand
TTGAATTAGGTTCTTTATCAGAAGCGGAGATGAAAACCTACCTTTTAAATTTCTTACCCAATCCAATTCGTTTAGATAAAACAATGACTCCAGCAAGACTAGAACAATTTTATCGTCTTACAGGTGGAAGTATTGCGAGAATCAATAGAGAAATGGTTGATTATTTTTCACCAAATACATTAAAACCAAAAGCAAAATCTAAATCTTATCTTCGTGAAATTGGCCTAATTGGCACAGCAGCTTTCGTTCTAATGGCTTCGTCTTATATTTGGCATGAGAAGACAATGCAAGCATTACCAAGGATCCAAGAAAAGCAACAACTTGTGCAAGAGGTTAGGGAGATAGTTCTGCCTCTGCAAGAAAAATTAATAGCTTATGATGAGGCGTTAATTAGTGAGTTGCCTAAAATTCATGAAGAATTAATGGCAAAAGCGAGCCATATTTCTGCATGGAATTTGGGTGAAAAACTAGCAGTACAGCCTTCTCCTAAATTAGTTGATGTTAAATTAAAAGAAGATGCCAATGCGACGCTGGTTGTTAGAGATAGGGTGGTGGTTATTCCTAAGTCTTTAACAGATACAAAACCTAAGCCTAAGCTTGTAATTAAGAAACCTGATAATTTGCCTAAAGCTAACGGGCAGTTCACTATCCAGCTTTTAGCGAGCCGCCGTGAAGATGATATCAAGCGTTTTATAAAGACTTATAATATTAAACAACAGGCAAAAATTAGATTTATAAAGCGTGATGATATTATTTGGTATGTACTCACTTTAGGTGATTATGATAAACGTCAACTAGCAAGTAATGCTATCAAAACCTTACCAGCAGAATTAGCTCGGTTTAAACCTTGGGTTAGACCAAGGGCTCAATTAAGAGATAGAGGGTAGATACAAGAGTAAGGCGCTGTCATTGATGGAGAAAACTGAGCAAAACCCGAACTCTGTCATTCTTGGCGAAGCACTGTCATCAACTATGTTGCAGTTAATGACAATACACCCGTCATCCTGAAAAAGCGTTAGCTTTTTGAAGGATCTTTTTGAATGCGAAGTGAAGGATTCTAAGAAAATTTCAAGCCCTGCATTCAAGAAGATTCTTCGCAAAGCTTAGAATGACTGGGGGAACAAGAATGATTGGAGAGCAATCTTTTGTTTCAATGTTGTTTAAAAAAATATCAGGATTACTCTGAGCGAAACCCGGGTTTCGGCTAATTACAAATTCTCCAATTTTGGCATAAACTTAAGGTATGGGAAATTAAAAAAATATCTGCTAGTCTTTAAGCTAGGACGTTAAGGAGAAGCACATGTATAAAAAGGTTTTGTTTGCAACAGATTTTGATGAAGTAGGGATTAAAGCTGCGCAAAAAGCGAAAAAAATTGCTGATGAAAATGGCGCCGATTTATTATTAGTACATGTCGTCGAGCCTATTCCTGCCTATGCTTATCCTGGTTTTGCAGGTTTTGCTGAAGTGGAAATTTCCATTCGTGAGCAAGCCGAAAAAGAACTCGCAAGTCTTGCTAAAAAATTGGGTGTTGATGATAAACACTGCATGATTGAGTTTGGTTCAACTAAGAATGAAATTCTAAGAGTTGCTGAAGAAAAGAAAATCGATCTGATTGTAACTGGTAGTCATGGTAAACATGGGCTGGCTTTGCTTCTAGGATCTACAGCAAATTCCATTCTTCATGGTGCTGAATGTGATGTATTAATTGTTCGCCCCAAAGTATCTTAATTAAGTCTTAGCCTTTTGTACAAAAACAAAAGGCTAACTGAATCCCTAACATTCAATATGATTTACTGCTAAGCCACCTAAAGAAGTTTCTTTATAGATGCTTTGCATATCGGCTCCGGTTTGCTTCATCGTCCTAATGACTTTATCTAATGAAATATGATGTTCTCCATCGCCAATCAAAGCCATACGTGAAGCGTTAATTGCTTTAACTGAACCCATCGCATTGCGTTCGATACAAGGAATTTGCACTAAGCCCATAACAGGATCACAAGTCATTCCAAGATGATGTTCCATTGCAATTTCAGCGGCATTTTCAATTTGCTCAATACTACCACCCAAAACGGCAGTAATACCTGCTGCAGCCATAGAAGAGGCAACACCTACCTCACCTTGACAACCTACTTCAGCACCCGATATAGAAGCGCCTTCTTTATATAAAATGCCAATAGCTGCTGAGGTTAGGAAGTAATTAATCATATCTTCTTGGCTGACTTTGTCATGCGCTTCTTGGAAATATTTATAAACAGCTGGAATGATACCTGCTGCACCATTGGTTGGTGCTGTAACAATACGGCCACCAGCCGCATTTTCTTCATTAACTGCCATCGCATAAAGGTTTAAGCGATTCATAATGTCCGATTGTTCAAAGACACTTTGAACCCCTTTATGTTCAATTAGCTTTTTATATAATTCAGGTGCACGGCGTTTTAAGTTAAGCCCACCTGGTAAAACACCGGCATGTTTACAGCCATTTTGAATACATTCTTCCATCACTTTGGCAATAGCTGCTATGCCTTCTTCTATCTCTTTTTTTGAACGCCAGGTTAATTCATTTTGCATCATAAGTTCACTAATGCTAAGGTTATTTTCCTTGCATAGTGTTAATAATTGTTTCGCCGTTTTAAAGCCATAAGGAGGCGCTTTTACTGCGCTAGCTGTATTATCAAACTCTTCTTCTGTTGTAATAAAGCCACCGCCAATTGAATAGTATACTTGCTGTAAAAGAGGGGTGGAATTATTGTCATGGGCAATAAAGCGCAGACCATTACTATGTTTAGGCAATAGCTCTTTTTGCAAAAATAAAAAGTCACTGTCTTCATGAAAAGGAATTATTTTTTCATCAGCAAGTTTTAATTGACGATTTTGCAAGATTTCTTGCATGCGTGGCACCATGCTTTCAGGAATAACCGTATCAGGTGTTTTACTTTCTAAGCCATTTAATATTGCTTTATCGGTTCCATGTCCTTTTCCAGTCAAGGCAAGTGAACCATAAAGTTCAATTTTTACCCGTTCAACCTTTGTGAAATGACTAGTGTTTTTGAGTAAATCAATAAAGGCATTTGCAGCCAACATAGGGCCTACTGTATGAGAACTAGAAGGGCCAATACCTATTGAAAAAAGATCGAATACAGAAATAGTCATAACAGCTCGCAGCTAATTAAGGATAATGCTAATTTTAGAAGGAAAAAAGCGGATAAACAATAGAAACAAATTGGTTAATATTTTGTTAAGGGTGATGGTCTAAACTTAATATCTAACAGGGCTAATATGGAAAAGTGATGGGTGTTAATTATGAATTAGCAGAAATTCATTCTTTAGCCACAGCCTTAGAGGCCTGGGAGCTCTTCTTTGGTCGCTTTTTTTCAGCAGATATCCCCGCTGGTGTTAAGGTAGAATTTGATCCTTCTATCCGTCAATTTAAGCCAAGGTCAAATAAAGCAGCTAAATCTTTATCATTTTACAATCAAGCTGAAAAAACTTTTCACTCCGATGATTTTGATGATTTTCTAAATGGGCAAACAGTGACTATTCCTGAAGGAATGCTGCTTAACGAAGAGGGCTTAGCTCAAACAGAAAAGGCAATTAACGAAGGTAATTTTTCATCATCAACCCTTAATGAACATATTTTTTATGCACTTTGGCTTTTTAAGCTCAATAAAATTAATCGTCAACAAATGTCGACAATTTTGGCAAGAGCCCAAATGCCAGAGGAAACCCCTATTGTACAAACATTTTTTATTTTAGATAAGAAAGGTCAATTTACAAAAGAAGCAAAAGAATTATTATTACCCATTTTACAGGAAGATACGGAATATAATTTAACTGATTGGCATTTAGAACGATTGCGATTATTAATTTTAGCCTTACCTAAATCAGAGCAAACTTTTTATCTTTCTAAGCCAGAGAAAGATGCTTCAGGATTTCCCCCTAAAACCTTAAAGGAAAGTTTAGTTAGAGTAGATAGTTGGTTATCAACACAATATCAGGGGGAAAAATATGACTTAAATCCTTCCTTTGGTACGATAGAGGCTTTACAAATTGCCCTATATGGCATTCATAGAGCAGCAGCCAGTCGAACAAAAATTGGTAAGATTTCGATTGATGAAGTTCATGAAGGTGTTTCTTATAATTATAGGCCTACAGCAATTTCTATCCCCAATAGCGGGGTAGCTGCTACAACAAAAAATATTCATCATTATGATGAGAGTCCTATGCCTGTAGTTACAGCTCATGATGTTTATCATAGTAAATTACATAACAGGATTCCTCCTGAATTTCATTTGATGTTAAATCATATGATTGGAGAAATAAGAAACTATTTTAAAAGCCTTAAATGGTCCAAAAAAATCTGGAAATTGGTTGATAGAGAATTCCCAGAGTTGGGCTATGGTCAATATGAATTAGATTCGCCAGTAAAAGGTGCCCTTTTTTTTACAGTTATGGGTATAAAAGACCAGTTATTTGATAAATATTATCTTGAGTTAAATGAAGAGGGAATTGCTATTGTCTGGCATATGGTTAATGCGCCAGAAATTTGGAAAAATTTATATAAGATAGATGTAGATTGCCTCGGGTATCCTTATCAAGCGCGTTTGAAAGAAATGAAAGAATTTAGGGAGGCCTTGGGCGACAATAATAAACCTAAAAGCGAATTACTTAGTTTTAAATACCGATTGTTTTGCACAATGAGTAGAGATGATTTTCAAATTATTAATCGCCTTATAGATTCATTGGACAATAAATTTCAAGAAAAATTAACTTTTGTACGCAAAACTTTACCTAAAAATAGCATAGGCCTTCAGTATAAAGAAGGTAAAAATACATTTTTTATTTCTCAAAAAAATATAAAAAAAATTATTCCCTTTTTATTCATAAATAAATTTTTCACTGAAAAAAATGAGGACAATATATCGCGAGTCTTTCATGCCTTATCACACACCTTTGTCAGTACTTATCAACCCAATTCATTTTCTAAAAAGAAGTTGGATAATTCTTTAGAGCAATTAAATTCCATAGGTGAAAAATTAGATTTAATAGAGCGCTGTTATCTTAAGATTATTAATCCTGATACTTATCAAAGAAGAAATAAAATAGCCGATACACTGTTCGCTTTATTTAAAAATCCTTTAACTGCCTCTCAGCGGCAACATATTGATATATTAAAGGCAAGGGCTAAAGAACTCATCGAAGAAAAAAGCATAAATCCAGAGGATAAAAAGGCATTGGCTTGGTACCTTCAACACTGTGCTTTTATTCGCTGTCCTACCGAACGATTTTATTTTCATTTTGATTCCTCTATCCCAAAAGGATTTAAGCCCTAGCATTTTAAAGTAAATTTAGGCAGAATGGATGGGCTATTTAAAAAAGACAAAAAAGGGGATTGTTTATGAAAATGAGACTAGTCGCGGCTAGTGTAATGGGTTTAGCAATGTCAACTGCAATTGCTTCAACCGATGCTGCTACTGCACCTGCTACAGCAGCGCCTGCTGCAACATCATTATCTAGCGATATGGATAAGCTGTCTTATAGTATCGGTGCGGATTTAGGTAAGAATTTCCAAAAGCAAGGTATTACTGTTAATCCAACTGCAATGGCTAAAGGTATGCAGGATGGTATGAGTGGTGCCCCATTGCTTTTAACTGAAGATCAAATGAAAGATGTTTTAAATAACTTTCAAAAAGATTTAATGGCTAAAAGAACTGCGGATTTCAATAAAAAAGCAGATGAAAATAAGGCTAAAGGTGACGCGTTCTTAAGTGCAAATAAAGCTAAAGAAGGTGTTGTAACACTTCCTAGCGGACTTCAATATAAAATAGTTCAGCAAGGTGACGGCGCTAAGCCAGGTAAAGATGATACGGTTACTGTAGAATACACAGGAACTTTAGTTGATGGTCAGGTTTTTGATAGCACTGATAAAGCCGGTAAACCCGCTACTTTTAAAGTATCGCAGGTTATTCCTGGTTGGACTGAGGCTTTAAAATTAATGCCTGCCG
>JAIUOG010000130.1 GCA_020161725.1 Pseudomonadota bacterium | reverse complement strand
TAAGCGCCTTATCAACCGAATTTTCTTCCTGCTTTTTGAACAATCCCATTCCCTGCTCCTTGATTAATCCTAATCGCTATACTGGATAAATAACCCCATAAATAGCCTTCTTTTTAACACCGGTTATTGACTGAAGTTGTAAAGGTATTTGTTTAACTGCTCTTTCAGCAAACCAAGCAAACATCGCAGCCTCCAGATAATTTGGATCTATGCCTATCAGAGCAGAACTTTCAACTTTAAGCTCAGGCAACAAATTTTTTAGCGTTTTATAAAGAGTTTTATTGTGAACACCACCACCGCATAAATATAAAGCTTTTGGCATAGGGTATTTTTTAAGACTATCTGCTACCCCTCTTGCAGTTAACATTAATAAAGTGGCTTGAATATCTTCTTTTAAATAATTTGGTCTCAGCTTTTCATTCAGCCAGGCAAGGGAGAAATATTCTTTGCCAATACTTTTGGGTGGCTCTAACGCAAAGAAAGGATCAGACAATAAATCATTCAACAAAGGCTCTATTATCTTTCCGGATGCGGCCCATTTTCCCTCATCATCAAAATACGCCGCTTTATTTTTATAAATCCATGCATCTAATAAACAATTGCCAGGCCCGACATCATAACCAAGCACCTCATTTTCATTAGAAAGATAAGTTATATTAGCGATACCACCAATATTAACTAAGGCTAAAGGATAAGATTGATTTTTAGTAATGAGCTGATGGTATATAGGTGCAAAAGGAGCGCCCTTTCCACCATTTACAAGATCACGCGTTCTAAAATCAGCAACAACCTGAATACCTGTTTTTTCAGCAATAGTATGAGCACAACCTAATTGTAGAGTATATGGAATAGCTGCATTTGCATCATGGCAAACAGTCTGCCCATGGCTGCCTATGGCATTAATTTCACTGCTATCAACTTTCACTTTAGCTAACAATTGCAAGGTAGCTCTAGCAAACTCCTGCCCTAGAAGCGTATTAAGCTCGCTTAACTCTTTAAGGCTTATTTGCGAACTATCTAATAATGCATTTAAACGAGCTTTAATTTCAGGTTGATAAGCGACAGTAATCCCGTCAATAACATGATTCTTTTCAACCTCAACCAAGGCCGCATCAATCCCATCCATGCTGGTGCCAGACATAAGTCCAATAAAGAGCTTTTTTTCCATTTATTTATCTCTAGGCGTTAATTTAAAGCAATTATAAAAGTTGGCTGTCGTTTTTTCAGCTATTTCATTGAAGGTTGTTCCTCTTAAAGTAGCGATTGCTTCAGCAACGTACTTAACTAAGGCTGGATGATTTTGTTTTCCTCGAAAAGGATGTGGTGCTAAATAAGGAGAATCCGTTTCAATTAATAATCTATCAAGCGGGATTTTTTTTGCAACCTCTTGTAAGGCAATTGCATTTTTAAAGGTAACAATACCTGACAATGAAATATAAAAATTTAAATCTAACGCTTTTTTGGCAATATCCCAGGTTTCCGCAAAGCAATGCATAACACCACCAACTATATCAGCCTGCTCTTCACGCATTAATTTAATCGTATCATCAGCCGCTTCACGTGTATGAATTATCAATGGTTTATTGGTTGTTTTAGAGGCTTCGATATGGGCTCTAAAACGCTCTCTTTGTAAATCTTGTGCAGCATCTGTTAACGTTCTGTAGTAATCAAGGCCTGTTTCACCTATAGCAATACAGGAGGGATGCGTGGCTAATTCGATTAAATCTTTTGCCCTGGGCTCTTTATCTATTTCACTATTAGGATGAAGACCAACTGAAATATCAATATGTGGATAGGTATCTGCGATTTTACAGAGAGTAGGATAATCACTTAATTCAACACAAACACAAAGTAAATGGTTAACCTCATTTGCCTTAGCCCTTGCTAAAAGCTCATCAAAATCCTGATTAAAATCAGCTAAATCAATAAAATTTAAATGGCAATGAGAATCAACAAGCATAGGAAATCTTTTTTGGTCAGCAATCTTTTTATTTTAGCATGGCTAGATTTTGAGAAGAAGTGGGAATTAGTCCCATCCCAAGACATTAAATTTATCGTCGTCGCAAACATCCTGATAAGAACGGTTTGTTGTCATTCCAGCAAAGTCGGGAATCTATTTCTGCTCAAAGGATAGTGCTTATTCAGAGATGGATTCCCGCCTGCGCGGGAATGACATAAGAGAAACCTATTTTTAATATTGAGCGGTAACGCAAACGGTAACGTTCACGTTCACGAAAAGGCAAGATACGAATATAGATCTGATTGTTTTGTTCTTAAAGATTTACGATCCCTCTCCCCTTGTGGGAGAGGGTGCCCGAAGGGCGGGAGAGGGGGAATCTAATTTCGGTAACGTTTACGTTCACGTATTACATCATTGCAACAAAGAAAAACTACCCTTAACGCCATTAGACGCCAAGCGCATTTTAAGGCTATCACTCATCTTCTTATTGGCAAACGGTCCTACTTTGACGATATATCGATTTTTATACTGCTCAACAAGCACCGGCGATGGTGTTAAACGAGCTAGTTTAGTTTTTAAACTTTGCGCGAGTGCTGCTGAACTAAAAGCCCCTGCCTGCACATAATAATGAGCCACTCTCTTGCCCATTTCTAAGGCTTCAATTTCTACGGGTGCAGTCCCTTCTGGAAAGATTTTCAATTTAGCTGCAGCACCATAAGATAAATCAATAATACGACTACTATGGAATGGCCCTCTATCATTGACCTTCACAATAGCTTCTTGACCATTTTTAAGATTTTTAATTCTCACATAGGTAGGCAACGGTAGAGTTTTATGTGCGGCTGTTAAAGCATACATATCATATTTTTCGCCACTGGATGTCTTTCTTTTATGAAATTTTGTGCCATACCAAGATGCCGTGCCCCGCGCTTTATAACCACCGGCATTACGCATCACACGATAATTTTTTCCTTCAACAGTATAAGAGTCAGGATTGCCATAGCGACTAAAAGGTTCATTCTTTGGTTTTACTTCTTTAAAAGTTACAGGTACCGGCCCTTTTGGTGCACTATCTTTAGCTTGGGAATATCGGCTTTTTTGAGTTTTGGGCACCTTTATGTGTTCATTTTTCTGGCTAACTTGGGTGCTACAACTAGATAAAAACAAGATTAAAATAAGGGATAAAAATCGCATTGTATTATTATTCTCAATCATTTTTTGCCGGTCAATATATACCAAAGAAGCGCTTCGGCAAAACAAAAAATCGTTTTTTTATTTAATGGCACCAATAGAAAAAGGGTTTCTAAAAACTTTAACCTCTTGATGATTAAGTTATTTTGTTCACATTAAGAGCGCGCTATTTTTTTGATTAAAAAACGAGCTGGCGATAAGGATTTAATCATTTTTTGTGGCATAAAAGAGATATCACCATCAATATGTGAAGCTAACCACTCAGTACAAAAAGGAATGGTTGTCAGCCCTCTTGAACCAAAACCAGCACAAAGATAAAGTCCTGGATAATAAACCCCAGGTGAAGGAATCCAACGTTTAAGATTGGTAGATAATTTTTTAAAACGCTCAAAAAAATCGTTCTCTTTAGGAACCTCTCCCACCAAGGGAAGATAATCTGTTGTCATACCACGAATGCCCACCCAGTTTTCTTTAATTTGCTCTGACCAAAGCCCTTCGTTACCAAAGTTTTTAATTTTATTTAGGTTATCAAAATCATCCTTGGCATAGCTTTGCTTATCAGTAGAGCCTAAATGATAACTAGCACCACAGGCATGCCGCCCATTTATAGCAGGTAAAATATGGCCCTCGCCACAAATAGGTATTTTCAAATTAGAACTTGCCTCTGTTGTTGCAATTTGAGTCATCTGCCCGCGAATTGCTTTTAAGGGTAAAAAAGCAGTTTCTTTAAATTGATTAGCAAGATAACCATTTGCTAAAACTAGAATTTCAGCACTTTCATTGTGACAATGCCATTGATTATCTGCATAATACAATTCTGAAATTGGGCTATTGGCAATTAATTCAATTGCCTTATTTTTTATTAAAAACTGACATAGCTTTCTTGAATTAAGCCAACCCGAACCAGGAATATAAATCCCACCGTAATTCATTGCTATACCAGAAAGCGCCGATGCTTGAGTCGCATTCACTAAAATACCTAGATCAGGATATCTAGCAAGCCATTCGGATAAGCCTTGTTGATATAAAAACTCTTTTTCCGTAGTGGCTAATTGCAATATTCCCTTTAACTCACCCTCAACGCCCTCTTCTAAATATTGTTTATAAACATTCTTGGCAAATAAAAAAGACGAAAGCATGAGTTCTGTTAGAGGAGAAGCAAAAGCCGAAAGATTAGGATATAAAACTGCTTGCTCATTGGCAGAAGCGCCGAGGCTAACATCGTTATTGGCATCCATCAGTTTGACTTGCCAACCCCTTTTAGCAAGTGATGAGGCAAGAGAAACGCCTGCAAAACCTGCACCTAAGATAATTGCTTTTTTATTTTTTAATTTTGTTTTGCTCTTAGCATGCCAGGGTGTCATTCTTTGCTTTAATTGAGTCTCTTTAATTTCTTCAAATTCAGCAACTATCATTTCTCTTTTATAGCCATACCCTTTTTTCTTGCTTACTTTAAAACCGGCCTCAATAAGATTATGTTTTACAAAAGATGCTGAGGAAAAGGTCGCTAAGGTGGTTCCTTTCTTTGCTAAAAGAGCCAAAGTTTGAAATAAAGAACTAGTCCATAAATCATCATTACGGCTGGGTGCAAAGCCATCTAAATAAATAGCATCCAAAGCCTTAGAATTTAGTTTTTGTTCCAGGTTTTGATCACCCGATACAAGCATCTGGTTAAAGGAATTTTCAGCATCACCTAACATCAGTATTAAGTTAATTCTGCCATCTAAAAACTTTAAATAATGGTAACCAGGCGTTAGGGTAGGATAGCTATTTAAAAGCTCGCCTGCCTCAAAACTTAATTCATTGAAAGAGGAAAGTGCTTTGCTTAGGTCGGCTTTATCTAAAGGAAACTTTTCAGTTGAAATAAAGTATAATTTCGCCTTTAAAGGCGCATGTTTCACCCATAAATTAAAGGTTAGCAAAAAATTTAAACCCGTCCCAAAACCTGTTTCAGCAATGACAAAAGATTCTTCAGTTAAATTTTGCCAACGGTTAATTAGATTATTACCTTCAATAAAAACATATCTTGTTTCACTTAAACCATCTTTTTTATCGAAATAAATATCATTAAATTGAGAGGAATACGGTTGTTCACCCTGCCAATCAATTTTTGCCTTTTCTATTGTTTCAAATAATTTACTCATAAATTAAAAATCTACTTCAAACTGATCTTTATAAAAAATATGTTGTTTATTACTCAGAATATCATTTCTAGTAAATTCAATAACATTATTATTTGCTATAGAACGCCAATTTTCACTATTGAAAACATATTGTCCCTCTTTCAAGTTGAATACACCAGGAGTAAAAACTGCCGCATTCTTACCCCCATTATTATCTCTTGCGGACATATAAATAAAGGCTTCTACTTTTGCCTCTCTCATTTCTGAACCTAATTGTTGGCTATATTGATAATTTATTTTATGAGAAATCCAATCTTTATATTTTTTAAAGGGTGATTTAGTTAAATCGATTCCGCTTTTCGTTTTTATATAGGCTTTAAATGCAGTCATTGGAATTTCGATATAGCCCAAATTAGCCAAAGTATCGTCAAAAAATTTCAAACGATAATATGCCACCTCAGCTAAAGCTGTTTCGATATTAATAGAACCATACCATAATGAGGGCTCATAAATATTGCCAAATCGTGAGCCATATTTAAGCGGTGGGTATCGAAAAGGAGTAAAAATTAAATAGGGTTTATTACTCGATAATTTTGGTTTTGAATTTTCTAATAAATTTTCTAAAAGCTCATGCTCATCAGTACTATCAACTAAATCTCTTGAACTTGAAATATGTTGCGCCTCTACTATTCTCCAAAGCTCTAAATCAAGAGATTTGCAATATTTGCTTCCTTCGCATTCACTCCAAATAGTCATAATTTACCACGCATTGCATCCAAATAGTGCAGTACATTGATTAAACCAAGGATTGTTTTCATTTCATC
>JAIUOG010000129.1 GCA_020161725.1 Pseudomonadota bacterium | reverse complement strand
CTAAGGCTTTAAGCACATAAGATGGTTGTAAACTTGCTGCAGAGCAGGCTGAGGTTGTTGAAATAGCGAGCTCCTTTAAAGCTAACAATAATGAAGCACCCTCGATTTTATCAAAGGTAAGGTTCAAATTACCAGCAATACGTTGCTTTTCATCGCCATTCAGAGATAAACCAGGTAGATTTTTTATGCCCTGCCATAGTTTTTCGCGTAAAGTTAAAATGCGCGCTTGTTCTTCAATGCGACCATTTTCAGCTAGCTTAAAAGCTTCAGCAAATCCAACAATTTGATGAGTAGCTAAAGTACCAGAGCGCATTCCTCCTTCATGGCCACCACCAAAAATTTGAGGTTGGATACGTACACGAGGTTTATGACGGATATAAAGAGCTCCTACGCCCTTTGGCCCATACATTTTATGCGCTGAAAATGACATCAAATGGACATGAAGCTTTGTCATATCAATCGCTAATTTACCTGCACTTTGGGCAGCATCCACATGAAAAATAATGCCCTTATTTTTTAATAACTCACCCATTGCCTGGATATCTTGAATAACACCAATTTCATTGTTCACATGCATAATAGAAACTAAGATTGTATCATTCCTAATTGCATCCTCTAACTTTTGCAAAGATAAAAGGCCATTTTTTTCAGGCTTTAGATAGGTAACTTCAAAGCCTTCTTTTTCGAGTTGATGGAAGCTATCGAGTACCGCTTTATGCTCAGTACTCATAGTAATTAAATGTTTGCCCTTACGTTGATAAAAACGTGCAGCACCTAAAATAGCTAAATTATCGGCCTCAGTAGCACCTGAGGTAAAAACAATTTCTTGGGGGGAAGCATGAATGAGGGCAGCAATAAGATCTCTTGAATCCTCTACAGCAATGGCTGCCTTTTTACCGTAAATATGGGTAACAGAAGCTGGATTACCAAAGGTACCTTCTTTAGTTAGATAGGCAATCATTTTTTCAGCAACACGTGGGTCAACAGGCGTTGTTGCCATGTAATCCAAATAAATAGGTAATTCATTCATGAAATCACTCCCATTTAACTTTTATTCCTTTGTTTAAGCACATATTGTACCTGACTTAAAATGCCTCTTAATATGCTAACTTCCATGTTCTCTAAACGAGCTCTATTAAATAAACGTCTTATTCTTTGCTGAAGACGCTTTGTAGGATTTGTTGGCTTTAAAAATTCAATCGCAGTTAAAACCTCAAAACAATGCTTATAAAACTGCTCAACTTCATCTGCCGTTGCCAATCTATCGGATTGTAATTCCACTTTCGCTTCAGGCGCTAAAAGCCTCATTCTTAATTCATAAGCAATAATCTGCACAGCCTGTGACAAATTTAAGGAACTGTAATCAGGATTTGCCGGAATATTAACGTGATAATGGCTTTTTAATAATTCCTCATTAGTAAGTCCTGCATGCTCTCGACCAAATAAAATGGCTATCTCTGAATTATCATCCGTCGATGCAACTAAATCTGCACATTCTCCAGGCAACAAACCAGGTAAAGAAACACCTCTTGGACGCGCTGAAGTAGCAATAATCAGTTTGCAATTTTCTAAAGCCTTATCAAGCGAATCGACAACAATAGCCGTTTCCAGCAAATCATCAGCCCCTGCTGCCATTTCATTGGCCTTAAAATGGGGAAATATTTTCGGCTCGACCAAATAAAGTTTAGATAACCCCATTGTTTTCATTGCTCTCACCGTTGAACCAATATTTCCAGGATGTGAAGTTGCTACTAATACAATTCGAATGTTAGAAAATATCATTTTTTAGCCACTTATTTTTAAATGATAGCAACTATAACAGCAATGACTTCTGTCTGTACAAAAAAAATATGATAGAATCGCTAACTTTGTTAAAAATTGAGTAAATCATGCAACCCTTATTAAATATCGCAATAACTGCAGCTCGTACCGCCGGTGATATTATTGTTCGCCATATGGAACAATTAGATCGTATCAAAATCACAGCTAAAAGTGCTGAAGAATATTTCACTGAAGTGGATGTTAAAGCTGAGCAAGCTATCATCAATACAATTCATAAGGCTTATCCTGATCATGGGATTATTGCTGAAGAAAGTGGTGTTTATAATGAGGATGCTGAACAAGTTTGGATTATTGATCCCTTAGATGGCACAACTAATTATATGCATGGCTTCCCCTGTTTTTCCGTGTCTATTGCTTTAAGAATTAAAAATCGCATTGAACATGCCGTTGTTTTTGATCCACTTCGCCACGAATGCTTTTCTGCAAGCCGAGGCAGAGGCGCCCAATTAAACGATAGACGTATTCGTGTATCTAAGCAAACTCAGCTATCAAATGCCCTTTTAGGCACAGGCTTTCCTTTCAAGAATAAAAGATTAGCAGAGCTTTATTTACCTACTTTTAATGCCTTAGTGGGTCAATGCGCCGGTTTTAGAAGAACAGGTTCAGCAGCACTCGATCTTGCCTACGTTGCTAGCGGGCGTTTAGATGGTCTATGGGAATTTGGCCTTCGCCCATGGGATATCGCAGCTGGCCTATTAATCGTTAAAGAGGCAGGCGGTATGGTTAGCGACATGCAAGGCGGCGAAGATTATATGAAAAAAGGCGATATCGTTGCTGCTACGCCTAAAGTATTTAAAACCTTATTACAAACGTTAATTCCTCATACTAGAGGGTAAGCTATTATCTTATTCCCCACGACTTGGTGATGAAGACGAAACCTTGATGCAGCGTAAGCAAAGTAAATCCCTCTCCCCTTGTGGGAGAGGGTGCCCTTTAGGGTGGGAGAGGGGTAATCCAAAAGGTTATTCTGAATTTCATTAAATGAAATTGGCTTTTATTTTATGCCATAGGCTTAATTTCAGCCTCAAGCAATTTCCTCGCAAAGATTTTTGGGCCAAGTAAACCTAAACATAAACCAACGATTACAAAAATCGCAGCTAAAACCTTCCAGGATTGCATCGGCTCACCTAAGACTAGAATAGAACTTAGCATCCCGACAATCGGCACTAACAAAGTGAAAGGAACCACCATACTTACAGGGTACTTGCTCACTAACCAGTTCCAAATGCCATAACCTATCCAGGTTGAACCGTAAACAATATAAATTAAAGAACCAATACCAACCCAGCTAATATGATTATAAGTATGGCTGATGTTATCAAAGCCCTCTATAAGCATAGACAAGATGAACATGGGGAAACAAGCAACAAAAGAGCCCCAAACAACGAGTGAAATCATATTCACTTTTTTAATTTTTTTAGTAATAAGATTACCAACACCCCAAGTCGCCGCTGCCGCTAAGATGAAAAGAAAGCCCAGTAAAGACACATCTGCATCAAAATGAAAGGCAACAATGGCAATACCCATAAAGGAAATTAAAGCGCCATAAATCTGCCAACTACTGGGTTTTTCACCTAAAAAGATAGCTGCAAAAAACATAGAGAAAAACACTTGCACCTGCATTATGAGTGAAGCCATGCCTGGCGTCATACCAACATACATGCCGACAAACAATAAGCTAAATTGCAAAGCAAACATCACTAAACCATATAAGGCAACTAACTTAAAAGGTGCTTTAGGTGGCTTAATAAAAAAAATAGCTGGCACAGAGGCAAGTAAAAACCGTGTTGCACAAAGCAAAAGAGGCGAAATTTCTTGTAAGCCAAGCCCTACAAAAAGAAAATTAGCACCCCAGACAATCACAACCAATAATGTTAATAGAAGGTGAGTTAAAGGCATTTTACATCGAATAAAGAAATAATGTTCTATTTTACATTATCTGTGAATAAATTTGTCATTTTTATAGCTGGTTTTTCGAAATATTTACGTCTCTGAACTATCATGACTATTAGAGAGGCATTTATATCTGTTTGACTACCAAATTTCCTGTAATCAACTATCTTGGCAAGGTGAGTCTCTCTGTCCAACATTGTGCCAAATCATAAATGGATTACCGCCTATGCGGGAATGACAGTGTTTTACTCATTCTATTAGCTACCCAACCCTGTCATGCCCGCGCAGGCGGGCATCCATCCCGGCTTAGCTCCTGAGTTTGTGTAGTGAACTATCTTTAATTTTTTTAGAATTAAAATAATGTAGCTGCCAGATCGATCCAATGCGGATTATTCTGTTCAATTAAATTAATTTTCCATTGACGATTCCATTTTTTAATCTGTTTTTCACGCATTATTGCTGCATATACGTCTTGATGCACTTCATAATAGACCAATTGATTAACTTGATATTTCTTTGTAAAGCCATCAATTAAACCTTCTTTATGCTGATATAAACGTCCTATTAAGTTGGACGTTATGCCAGTATAAATAGTGCCATATTTCTGGCTTGCTAAAATATAGACATAATATTGTTTTTCTTCCATAAACAACCTTTGGACTTGCTATAGCTCAATTACAACTGCATACCTTCTTTCATCCCTAAAGCTAAAGGTAGATCTTTTACCATAGCCGTACCTATATTTTTAGCAAAACGGTCTAAGACAGATTGCTTATGGGTATAGTCGACCACATCTTCAATTTGAATCACATCTCTTGCCAACTGACCACTACTGGCAAAGCCATCAATTAAACCTTGTTCCTTCGCTGGCATACCAGTCCAAAAGAGGCCTGAGAAAGTATTTTCATTTACTTTTAAACGCTCACCCCTGCCTTCTTTTACTCTATCAATAAAAATTTGATGGATATTATTAAGCATGGATTGCAAATATTGCTCTTGTTCAGGATTTGTAGGTGAAAATGGATCTAAAATCGCTTTATTTTTACCTGCTGTCTGCAAACGTCTTGTGACACCTACTTTCTGCATCGCATCAACAAAACCAAAGCCATTATATAAAACACCTATTGAACCTACCATTGAGGAAGGGTTGGCATAAATTTCATCTGCAGCTGCAGCAATGTAATAAGCTGCTGAGGCACAAATATCCACACAAACAGCGTAAGTTTTAATATCAGGATATTTTTTACGATAGTATCTTAAACTATTAAACATATAATCAGCCTGCACGGGACTACCGCCAGGACTATTAATACGAATAATTAAAGCCTTAAGGCTTTGATTTTTATAAGCATCATCCAAACCTTTAGCAAAATTTTCAGCACTGGCTTCTTGAGAATCAAAGATAGTACCGTTAAGGTCAATAAGGCCTACATGCGGCTTTGCCTTGGAACTTTTATCTGCATCATTCAAGGCAAATAAGCGATAAAAAGCAAAAAGAATTAAAAATAAAATGAGGATACGAAATACCCATCTAAAGCGCCTTTTACGCTTCTGTTCCTTCATATATTCTAAAACTATTTCATTTAAAACAGTTTGCGAGTTGGTATTTTCATCTAAACTATTATTCATAAGGGATTACCACTTGATTTTTAACTTAAGCGTACCCACATTTTACGGTAGCTTAAAAACAATTCAAGAACGAGAGGTCTTTTTTATGCGTATGGACAAATTAACAGCTAAATTTCAAATGGCCTTGGCAGATGCCCAATCTTTAGCTCTAGGACGAGATAATGGTTTTATTGAGCCAGAACATCTTTTAAAAGCCTTATTAGATCAACAAGGAGGCAGTACTCGCCCTCTGTTAATCAAAGCAGGAGTTAATCTCTCACAATTAAGAACCCAATTAGATGAAGCCTTAGATAAACTTCCTAAGGTCACTGGTACTAATGAAGTTCATGTATCCAATGCCTTGAATCGAGTATTAAATCTCACTGACAAGCTTTCCCAGCAACATAAGGATAGCTTCATTTCAACTGAAATGTTTATTCTAGCTCTGATGAATGAAGACACCAATCTCACCAAAATATTAAAAGACTCCGGTACTGATAAAAAGAAAATTGAAAAAGCAATTGAAGAGATTCGTGGTGGTGAAACCGTTAATGATGCCAATGCTGAAGAACAAAGGCAAGCGCTTGATAAATATACGATTGATCTTACTGAACGTGCTGAACAAGGTAAGTTAGATCCTGTTATTGGCCGTGATGATGAAATTCGCCGCACCATACAAGTTCTACAACGCCGCACTAAAAATAATCCTGTGTTAATTGGAGAACCAGGGGTTGGTAAAACAGCTATTGTTGAGGGGCTTGCCCAAAGAATCATTAA
>JAIUOG010000128.1 GCA_020161725.1 Pseudomonadota bacterium | reverse complement strand
TGCAGCCTTTAGAGCATCCATGCTACAACCATTGAGAGCAGCAATTCGTTTAGCTGAAATACCTTGGCTTCTTAGGTAAATTAATTTAACAGGATCGCAACCGGCTTTTTTAATTTCATCGTCACTAATAGCCGTTGCTTTTCTAACATCTTCAGGAGAAGCACCTGCAGCTAAGAGTTGAGCTGCTGTACAACCGTTTAGAGTGTGAATTTTCTCAACACTAATACCCTTAGCTAAAAGCGCTTTTAACTTATCTGAGTCACAACCAGCAGCTCTAATTGCAGCATCACTAATATCATTTAAAGCACTTAATTGGTTGGGATTAAGTCCTAAATCTTGATCACTAAAACCAGCATCTCTCAAGGCACTATCACTACAACCCGCATATTGTTTAATGAGCTTTGCACTTACACCTGCTAAACGTTCTTTCTTTAAGGTTTCAACATCACAACCTGCTGCTTTAACATCACCAGGACTGATACCTGGCGGAAGCTCCGCTTCAGCTGAAGCAATTTCGCCTGCTCCAAACCCTGCCGCACGTAACTCTCCTGTGCCAAAACCTGCATTGAGTAAATCTCTAGGGGTAAAGCCTGCATTTTTTAGATCCGCTAAGCTAAAGCCTGCATTTTTTAAATCAGCTGCGCTAAAACCCGCATTTTTTAAATCAGCTGCACTAAAACCAGCCGCTTTCAATTGAGCCGCACTACATCCACTAATACGCCTAATTGCAGCCGCACTGACGCCTGAGGCACGTAAACGTCTTAAATTATCAACTTGGCAACCAGCTTTTCTTATATCATCTTCACTCATATTCGCTGGTATACCGCTCGCTTTAAGAATATCATCCGCTGAAAAACCAGCACCTTTTAATTCACCATCGCTAAAGCCCGCATCTTTCATATTTTGTGCTGAAAAACCTGCATTGCGTAATTCACAGGCATCAAAACCACAGATACGCAATCTACCTGCAGTAAAACCATTGTCTTTTAATTGACGTGCATTAAAACCAGAGCTTTTCAATTCTTTGCATGAGCAAATGTTTTGCAACTCTTTTACCTGATATCCATTATCTTTCAATTGAGTACAGCTACATCCTGCCTTTAAGTCAGTTAAAGTACCACCTTGACTTAATACCTGAGCTACTGTTGCTTTATTACAATCATTATCTTTAAGACTTTGTAACCAAAGGCTTCGTTGAGCCCCACCTTCACCTTCCATGGCTAAAGCAGCAAAACCGACTCCGCCTGATTGCATTCCAATTGGTTTTGCTCCAGAGCCAAGCGATTGAGTGCGTATAATTGTAGGAATAGCACTGCCGCCCGTGTTTAGAGCTGAAGAGGCTTGATCTAAATTTTGTGATTCTTGAAGTTTAGCGTACTGCGCTGTTGGATTAAGGGCACCTGGAATAGATTGAATACTTGGTGCACCAGTGACAGCCGAACCACCCTCGTCAATACTACTTGCTTTTCTAAATTTACCAATACCGATAACTACAGCAGTGATTAATAAGATCGCTGTAAAGATGATAATGACTCTAGAGCGGGTATTTGAAAACAAGGATTTAATATTTTCTTTTTTACTAGCCATTATTATAACCCTTCTACCTTAAGCTGCATTACTTTCCCATGCCATGATACTAAAAGCACTGGCGATTTTTGTAATTCGTACGCATGCATGCCATCAGCAGAAGTCATGCTTGCTATCCATCCTGGTGATAAGATGGTTAAATTGGTTCTGACATACATCTTATTATTTAACGTCCATGCACGCGCATCACCACCACTAACGGTTAATCTTTGGCTTCCATCAGGCGGAACGCCATCTAGCACATGTAAAAGTACATCACTAGCTGTTGGTGGAACACCCTCCTCCATGGGCATGCTTTTCGCATGAGGACCATATCCTTGAATACGTAAATCAACTCGATAGTCTACTGCTTTTTGGCCTGGAATAAGAGTTAACATTACCGGCGTATTTAAACCCTTTAAACGGACAGCAAGGTTTCCATAGTTATAGAGTTTAAGAGCCTGAATCATCAAAGTATTACTTGTTTTATCCCATTGAATATTAAATGCAGCAGGATCACCCAAATCATAAGCAGATATCGGCCAAGGTGCGCCTGTTGAATCTAAAAATACTAAGGAAGATACAAAACCTTGGGATAGACGAATTACTGGCGGTGTAGAGCCAGGAGATAAATTCACAATTTGCGAAGTTGCGGTTGGTTTTGGAGGAGTTCCTACTGGCGATGCCTTTGCAAACTGGGAAGCTTCGTGCATTTGTTTTAATCTGAGAATCTGCTCAGGGCTTAAAGGAAATAGCTGTTCACTTACATTTTCAAATGCTTTTTTATCAATAAGCTCGTCATCATCTGCTGTATTAACAATAATATTCTCTGGATTAACTGGTGCAGAAGGAGGCCTCGGGACATTGGCCGCTGCTCTTTGAGCTGGATTAGCACCCTGACCTGGCAAGACAGGTGCTGCTATATTTTGGTTTGTTCCTGCCGGCTGATTTGATCCACCTGTTTGTAGTTTTTGCTGCAACATACGTAATTGTTGCAAAGCCTGCTGTGCAGAATCATCCGCTGCATAGGTTGCAGCAGATGAAATAGATAGCAAAGTACATAGTAATTTTGTTTTTATTCTATGAATATAACACTTTTTTTTCATCAACTTTCCTCACCACTAGCAGGACCCACTACAAATTGAGAAATACCTATCCCGCGAGGAGAATTCAAAGTTGACACTCTAGTTATCAACATAGTTACAACGTTATTTTGTTGCGAGAACTCACTAGCACTTTGGTAAGTGACTAAAATGGGCATTTGTACACGCCATGAATAGCTACCATTTAAAACGCCTTTTTGTAATATAATTGGAGCACGTGTTGCCACTGCAGAAACAATTAATTTTTTTGCTTTTACTGCATCCAAGTTATTAGATTGCTGCAAAGCATTAAGGAATTGTGACCAGCCCTCTGCTGTAAAAAAACCAGAGGAAGCTTGTAATTCTTCGCGATAATTTACAAAGTTATAGGTAAAAGCAGCAATAGCGGCTTGGTTAGCCCATTGTAAAACAGCTGAATCTGATTGGTTTGGCTCTTCAAGAGGAAATAAAGGTGTAATACGACCATTAATACTTGTTGCAAAATATTTAGGTGCTGGCGGATGGGTTACTAAATAAACCAAAAATGAAGCCATCACTAAATTAATTATTATCGAAACAAGCAAAGTAAGCATTATCTTACGTTGGTTATCACGATAAAAATCATTTCTTAACATCACTTCTTTTATAGCATCTTCAGCCATAATATCCTCATCTATTGCGGTATGACCTTTTCGTTATTCACATCTACAGGGTCAGGAGGTAATAATGCATTGGCTGATTGATTAGGCTCAGCTAAAGCACGTAATGGGACAGGCGGTACCATACCACTTGTCGCATAAAAATCAGGATCGGGTCGGCTTATATAAAGGTAATAAATCATTAGGCTCATTACTAGATTTAGGATTATCGAAATCATAAGGCATTGTGCACCGAAACGGTAGGTACGCACATAAAAAAATTTAGAGCCTTTTATATTGTTCCAGTTTTCTATACTCATATCTTACCTAGCTCAAATCACTGCATCTCTAAATGTAATTTCAACACGGGAATTATAGGTTCTATCTCCAGGTCCCGCATAACCCATAATAGGTTTATCACTTCCAACACCAGACATGAAAATAAAGCGGCTATCAATACCCTGTGACCATAGGTAATTAGCAACAGCTCTTGATCTTGCTAAAGTTAAAGCATGCTCTCTTTTTGCTGAAACATATTTGCCACTATAGCTTGTGACATTAATAGCAATTTTTCGAAACTGTTTAAGGTATATCACAACCTTGTTTAACAAAGGATAGGCTCCCCAATTAATTTGTGGGGATTGATTCGGAAATAAACATGCAGATGGAATAGAGATTAAATAATCTTGGCCAACAGTAATTACGGTAGCTCCACAAGATGAAAGGCTTTTTTGCAGATCCATCATCGCTTTATCTTGCGCATTAGTTACCTTTTTAGGTAAACGCAATCTAGGATCATCATCTGGGTAATAGATTTTTTTGCAGCTGGCAAGCGATAACAATGCTAAGAAAGCGAGTTGCCAGATTGAAAAAACAAATTGGCTTTTCCCCATCTTTTTCACTCAAATCCTCTCAGCTAATTTATAATTATTATTTTTACTTAGTCTAATGATATATCTGCATTTAGCAAAGGATAAATTGTTAATTTATTCTAAAGCTGAATATAGACATACACTTAAAACATCCTAATTGTAGATAAGAACATATAAATCATTGGGTTACAAGATTATATTTTAAATATCTAAAGAAGAGGATAGTTTTTGTGCAATTAGTAGCTCGATAGCCTAGACATTAGCCTTTAGAAATGACTCTTCTTTCAATATGCTACGTTTTGAAAAACCATTTTCGAAATCTGGAGTTTCTCATCCCGGATTGCAGCTCCTTGAGCCTACATCCAGGCTACATTTAATATTCGTATTTTGAAATTGTTTGGGTATAGTATTAATCATCATTTGATTCAGCATTAATTCTCTCTGTTACAATTTTATCGCAAAGAATCTTAATCATCGCTGTTACATCATGGACAGGAATATTATCTTTTTCATCAGGAGGATAATGAGTCGCTATTTGTAGATCTTTAATCAATTCATTAGCAACCGTACTAGCATATTTATCCTTAGTACCACTTGCTCTTTCAATAACCGACAAGGAATTTCTTGTTTGATTGATATTCAATAAGGGTTCAGCAAAACGCTCCGCATTTTCAGCCAAAACAGGTACTGGCAATAGAGCTTGATTAAGCCTAGAGAAGATAGTCACAATACCTTCTTCTTCAGGCTCAATTATTTCTTCAATTGGCTCAGGTTCATTATGACCATGGAATGCTAATAATGCAGCAACACCTCGTTCAATAGGATCAATTACTTTGGCTTCTCTTAAGTTTTTAGTAATCAGAGTAATTTCTTCTGTCTCAACTTCTTTATCGATAGTCAGTTGCCCGCTATCAATCACTGTTTGGAAATTAGAAAGTTGTTTTTGAAGCTTAATAATATATTCATCAGGTGGCGGCTCAACCTTAAGAAACTGATTCACTTTGAGCTGCTTAACAGGTGTAGGATTAGCATAAAACATCCTTGCACGAACAATTTTTGATTTGAAAAAAATATGTGCTTCACCCTCGGTTTGGTCTTTTAAATCTAATAAATCGATACGTGAACGTTTTTCAAATGAAGAACTCTTACTATCCATATAAGTATTCGTCATTGACGTATCTTTAGTTTGGAAAGAATCTACCTTGGTGACATAAGCTTCACCTGCAGTCTTAGTGAAAAAATCCCAAGTTTCGGTGGGATCTTCTAATTTCATACAAATTTTAATGTTGGTGTTCGCACCAATTGATGCAGCTTCTTCTTTAGATGCTTTTTGGAAGGCAGGTAAATCCTGTCCCGCAAAGATAGCAGAGAAACCTAATGAACGGGCCTGGGCAGGCACAACAGCAAAGCCTTGTACGGCATAATAGCCATACTCATCCAAAATACACATATAAGGCGTTGGTGAATTAGTTGGCTTTCTTTCAATTACATCGCGATAATCACCTTCGACCTGATCTCCCAAACCGGCTGCCATCATCGCTTTTAAGGAAGAAACAATTACCTTTCCTAGGTTTGCTAATTCGTCAGGTGACTTTTCTAAAGCAGGCAATAATACAACTAAAATTCGTCGGTTAAGAACAACATCCTTAAAATCAACCTCTGCCAGGTTTGTTCTAATAATATGACCATAAGTATCAGCTAAAGATGAAAATACCCGAACAAGCTGCATGGTGATAAAACCATGTTGCTCGAGTACTTGCGAAACTTGTTTTCCTTTTTTCTCTTTATTATAACCAGGCAAGTTAAATACATAGTTTCTTAACGGATCGGTTACTAATTTTGGTACGGATTCAATATTGATACTTTCTTGTTCATCGCGTGGAAAAACCTTATCTAATACGATAGCCTCTAGTCGCTGTAAGTCAAAATAATTACGAATGGTATTGGCATCTAATAAAAGAGCCCCCTCATCACGCATGTAAACAA
>JAIUOG010000127.1 GCA_020161725.1 Pseudomonadota bacterium | reverse complement strand
GAGAAAATCCCAAAGCAAACGGTTGCAACCAAAACCTTAGGCGGCGATAAACAGTATTTTGTGAACGGCAAACCCTTATCCTATGAGTGGTGGAAAGCCTTTCATTCAAAGAAACTCAATCAGCTTATTGAGGCGGCTTTAAAAGCCAACCCTGATTTAAGAGCAGCTGATGCTAATCTTAAAACGGCCCAAGAAGTCGCCCTATCGCAACGAGCCGCTTTTTATCCTAGAGCCGATTTAAATTTAAATGGCACAAGACAAGAAACTGCCCATACGCTGTCGTCTATTTTGGCTAACAATGGTTTTTACTATAATTTGTATACCCCACAACTGACCATTTCTTATGTGCCAGATGTGTTCGGTTATAATAGACGTTTAGTCGAATCTTTAAATGCACAAACTGCTACAGCTATTTTTCAACGTGAAGCAGTCTATCTCACTGTCACTTCTAATTTAGTGATGGCTGTGATTCAAGAAGCCTCATTAAAAGAACAAATTGATACTATTCATCATTTAATGGTTATTGGAAAAGAACAATTACGTTTATTAAAAATAGAGCATGAAGCTGGTGAAATTGGTTTAGAGGGTGTAGCCGCTCAAGAAGCAGCTCTCGCACAAATAGAAGCCAATCTTCCCGTATTAGAAAAACAACTTGCTCAACAATATCATCTTATTGCAGTACTTTGTGGGCATTTTCCAAGCGATGAAATTTTAGCTAATTTCCGCTTAAAAGATTTAACTCTGCCCCAATCCTTACCCTTAAGTCTTCCGTCACAATTAGTTTCTCAACGTCCAGATATAAGGGCTGCAGAAGAACAACTACATGCAGCAAGCGCCCAAATTGGTGTCGCTGTAGCTCAGCGCTTACCTAGTATTTTATTAACAGCTACTCAGGGCAATGCAGCTCTTAACTTAAATACACTCTTTACTCAAACAACTAACTTCTGGGGATTAACAGCTAATTTAGCACAGCCTGTTTTTGATGCAGGCTTGTTACTTCACCGCCAAAAGGCCGCTGTTGCTACTTTTAAAGAGGCTTTAGCCCAATATCGCTCTGTTGTTTTAACAGCCTTTCAAGATGTAGCAGATACCTTAAAAGCTATTGAATATGATGCAAAAGCGTTAAAAGCCACTAAGTTAGCATCAGATGCTGCTCAAAAGAGTTTATATATTGCCAAAGTTCAATGGAAAGAAGGTGAAACTGGGCATCTAACTGTACTTAACGCAGAAATTACCTATCAAAATGCTTTATTGAATTTAGTACAAGCACAAACTAATCGCTATTTAGACACAACCGCCCTCTTTCAAGCCTTAGGGGGCGGCTGGTGGAATAAGTGTAAAGATATCCCTACTTAATTTTATTATTTCTTTTTGGTAGGTTTTGCTTTAGTGCTTGGTTTAGAGGCTTTAATTTTTGTTTCTGTTTTAATATTTGCTTTTCCAGATAAAGTTTCTTTACCTGATTTTGATGTCATTTTTACATCTGTTTTCACATCAGGTACTACAGGTTTAAATAACTCTTCTTTATTAAGAAATTTATTTTTAAAAATATCCACTCTCGCTTCTTGTAAACCCTTTTCAGTACTTTCTTTAATATCTTTGGAAAAGTTTAAAAAAGCTTCTTCTAGGATATGGAAAGACTCTTCTAAGCAAGTCAGCACTTTATGGCCATTTTCAATCATAAGATTGATGTTTTTACTTAAAAGCTCTTCAGGATGTTTTAAATCAGTTAGATCTTCTGTTTTAATAAATTTAAGTTGCTTAAAAGTCTTTAAATTTAAATCAACGAGATCCTGCATGGGCTTTTGCATTTTACCACCCATTTGATTCCATCCTTTCATATAATCTTTATCCATTTCGCTTCTCCAATTTATGTTGCAGTGCACACTAAAAGAATAGACGATAAATTACATTTATGCGAATTTTTTAAAACTGCTTTATGCATCAAGTTGTTTTTAATAAAATGAATTGCGTCTCTTTGCAACTTTGTTATAATGCACAGCTTGTGCCGTGGTGGCGGAATTGGTAGACGCGCCGGATTCAAAATCCGGTGGTGGTGACACCGTGTGGGTTCGAGTCCCACCCTCGGTACCATTGATGGATTTTTTAACAGTTCGCAATGGTTCATAATGGCACATAACTTCTTGATTCTTATTGAAATAATACAGACTTCTAATTCTCAAATCATTCTCAACTATTCGTTATTTTGCACATATAACCGCAGCCCACCTTCCTATTTGCCTAACCATCAGAATATGGCATCACATAACGAGTCAATGGGCTAGAACCTGATTGCCATGCCTATCTCCATTTTTTTTATACTTAGTTATTAATTGTAGATTAAATAGAATTAGTTATTTCGTAATCAAATAAGTTAACATAAGATAACTAGCTAGATGAGAGTAAAAGTTTAAGTAATTTTGTAGGGTGCATTAGATTTACTATAATTTAGTTATAATGAACAACTACATATTATCCGTTTAAAACATAGAGAGTACTACGTTGAAATTCACTCTTCCATCTATAGAACATAATAAAGGAGGCTTTGAAGCATTAGCCCTATTATATGCACAAGCTCAAAATTGTGTTTTTGAGGATATTGAAATTGATATGCAAAACACTAAATGGTTTGATGCAGATATGTGTGCAGCATTTGGAGCAGTTCTCCATAATTTAAGTGATAAATTAAATACTGTTAAATTAATAAATATTACCCCATCTATCGAAGCAATATTATCTAAAAATAGATTTTTAACGCATTATGGGCATAGTAAAATCACCGACAACTGGGGAACAACTATTTCTTATCGTCATTTTGATGTTAAGGATGGAAGAGCATTTGCAGAATATCTAGCGAGTGAATTTATAAACCGGCCTGAAGTGCCAAACATGTCGCATATACTTAAAAAAAAATTCCAAGAAAGCATCTATGAGATATTTAATAACTCTGTGACACACTCACAAACTTCCCTAGGAATTTTCAGTTGTGGCCAGTTTTTTCCTAATCGTAATCGTCTAGATTTTTCAGTAACCGATTTAGGAATTGGAATTCGTAAAAAAATACAAGAAGTAACTGGTATAGAACTAACACCAGAAAAAGCAATTATTTGGGCAACTACAGATCGAAATACAACAAAAAGAGGTTCTGAGCCAGGCGGACTAGGATTAAAACTTTTAAGTGAATTTATTGACAAAAATGATGGTAGTATGCAAATTGTATCAGGCTATGGCTATTGGAAAAGAGAAAAAAATAAAGTTAATACAGCTCAATTAGTGCAGCCTTTTCCTGGAACAATAGTAAATCTTGAAATTAATACAGCAGATTTAGGGTTATATATGTTAGCTTCAGAAATTACACCTGAAGACATATTTTGAGGAACTTATAATGAAAAGTGATCGGAATATTTCTGTATTTGAAATCGTTGGGAGCTCTTTATGTGTAGCTTCTAGTGATGGACAAAAAGTTTATATTCGCCTACAAGCAGCATTGAAGGATAAACATAGTGTGAGTTTGTCATTCGGTAATGTTACTTTACTAACTTCTGCATTTTTGAATGCAGCGATAGGACAATTATATAATTCTTTTTCAGAGCAAGAAATACGAGATTATCTCACGGTTAAAGATATGCAACCACATGATTTGGAATTATTGAAACGCGTAGTAGATACTGCTAAACAATACTTTGCAGACCCTAAAAAATTTGACCAAGCTATGCACCAAGCGTTAGAGGATGATCCTAATGAAGAACCAGATCAAATCCATAAAGAACTATAATTTTAGTAATTCTGATCGGCTATGTTTGGATACAAATGTTTGGATTTATGTTTTTTGTCCTCAGAAGCCCAATGCTCCTCTCGTAGAAGTATATTCCCAAGCATTTAGATCTATTCTTGAAAAAAAAGGTCATATTTATATAAACTCGTTAATCACTTCTGAATTTATTAATAGATCTGCAAAATTTCAATTTGATTTGCAAAAAACTAACGGTATTAAATCTTTTAAAGCTTTTAGAGAAAGCCCCGTTTTTAAACCTATAGCATTAAACATTGCTGCAGATTTGAAACGTATATTAGGACTCTCTTCCAGATTGGAGTGTAATTTTAAAGAGTTAGATATTAATACTTTAATTAATGAGTATGGGAAGGGAAGTTATGATTTTAATGATCAAATGATCACTGAACTTTGTAAACACAATGGATTAACATTAATTACCCATGATATCGACTTCTACAATCATGATATACCAATCATAACTGCAAATCCTCGGCTTATTAATGCATAAGAAGTAACATTTATATTTTTAATACCAATGCATTAAATTCGACAAATAATCTGGATAGGATGCTAGTATTTCAAAACTTCCTTCTAAGCGACTTTAATGCTGTTTTCTTTACTTAAGTATCGAAATGCATCAAGACAATAGCTTCTTTAGTCGTTCAAGTGCAATTTTAGGTTTGATTCTATTAATTTAGCAATTGCGCCCAATAACATCAACTGGGTGCAGTTACTAAATTAAAAACGAGTGGAATTCATAACTTTCTCTTCACTGACTACTAAGCCTTTCCTAATTTCTCACTTACCAAATTCGCTTTCATAACTGAATTAAAGCTTTTTTTTGCTATAACTAATAAAAATGGAATGAACATAAGAGCTAATAAAAAGGATAATTGATACAGACCAATCCAACCAAGATACATCTGTATTTTAGCTGCTATGGGGCCTGAAAGAATCCGAGGTATGGTTGAGATAGCAACTAAAATCGAAAATTGGGTTGCTGTATAAGGTTGTTTTACAAGACGCATAAAAAATGCAACCAAGGCTGTTGAAGCAAGACCTGCTGCGAAATTATCGGCAACAACAGCAATCGCCAATAAAATAGTGTTTTTACCAACTAGAGCGAGAATAACAAATAATAGATTGGTAATAGCTTGCAAAAGACCAAAGCTAAATAACGCCCAAAATAAAGAGAATCTTAAGAGCAATAGACCGGCTACTAATCCCCCTAATAAGGTAGCGCCAATACCCATGATTTTATTGATATATCCTATGGTATCAATAGAAAAGCCTAAACCCTGAATTAGAAAAGGCATTACAATACCACTGGTTGTCGTAGTAAAGGCCTCTCCCATTTTATAAAAGAAAATAAAAGCAATCAGTGCCAGAATACCTTTGCGTTCAAATAATTCTTTTAAAGGGTCGATAAAGGTAGCAACTAAGGAGATTGGCCTTTCGCTATGATGTTTAGGTTCATCTGACAATAAAGTTGCAATAATGCCAACTATCATCAAACATCCCATAATACGATAGGTAATACTCCATCCTACGTGATGAGCCAAAACGAGCGCTAAACCACTCGATATCAATAAAGCTAATCTATAGCCAAATACAGCCAAAGAAGCGCCTAAACCATGTTCCTTTTGAGGTAAATATTCAATTCGTTGTGCATCAACCACCACATCTTGAGTTGCTGAAAAAGAAGCAATGAAAAAGGCTAATAACGTCATTAACCTTGGATGTTCTGTGGGTTTAAACCAAGCAAGTACATTAAAACCTATCAGTAAAAGAATCTGCATAGCAAGCATCCAGCTACGCCGTTTGCCTAAACTGGATAAAGAATATCTATCGACTAAAGGTCCCCAAATAATTCGATAAACATAGGGTAGACCAATAAGACTTAGCATGCCGGTAGCCATAATTGACATACCTGAATCAGCAAACCAAGCCTGCAAAGTACTGCTGGTTAAAGCTAAAGGTAGGCCTGAGGAAAAGCCTAATAGAAAAACAATGAACAAAGGTTTATTCATAGAATAAAAACATCTCAATTTAAGTTGCATCTCGATTTATAGCTATCATGGTTCTTATTATTTACTCCAGGAATATGGAGTAGATAATAAGACCAAAGAGTTTGAATTATCGTCATTGCGAATATTGTGAAGCAATCCAGCTCTGATTTCTAATTAGTCACTGCTCTGGATTGCTTCGCTAAGCTCGCAATGACTTTATTAAAACTTAATTATCAACGCAAGATATCTTCCGTGCCAAATTAACACCCCGCTTTTGCGGGGATGATATAGTATTAAAACTTAAAATTCTTGAAATCCATTAACCTTCTTTTTTAACAGAAATTAAATGAATTTTGAAAACTAAAGTTTCATTAGGACCAATAGGACCACCAACACTGCGTGAGCCATAAGCAAGGTTAGCTGGAACAAACACTTCCCAAGTAGAACCGGCAGGCATTAATTGTAAAGCCTCAGTCCAACCAGGAATAAC
>JAIUOG010000126.1 GCA_020161725.1 Pseudomonadota bacterium | reverse complement strand
ATAAAAGAAATTAAAATGAGTTATGATGAAAGCAATCCAGCAACAAATGTGTTTATTGATAAATTAGAAAAATTAAAAGCCACTGATTTTACTCATAGCAAACCAACGCTTAATGAATCATTACAATTGATTAATAATCTAATACAAACTAAATCGAAAACCACGCTGCCTTTGGTAAATACTAATACCGACGGAGGCGCCCAGCCATGAAACGTATTCTTTTAATATTATTCTTTTTAGCTTTTTCCATCTGGTTAGGCTTACAATTAAATCAAGATCCAGGCTACATTCTCATTTCATTCAAGCGTTGGACCATGGAAATGTCCCTATGGGTCGGCCTTATTCTTTTTGGGTTGTTATTTTTACTTCTTCACTATCTTTTTTTATTTTTTAGATCCGTGAAGCGTTCATCAGCAAGATGGCATCGTTGGAAAATAAGGCGCAAACAATTAAAAGCGCGCGCCAAAACAGAACAGGGGCTTATTGAATTTAGCGAAGGTTATTGGCTTAAAGCCAAAGAACATCTCGTTAAAGCCTTACCTAATGCAGATAACCCTTTATTAAATTATTTAACTGCGGCAAGAGCAGCTCAAGAAATGAATGACTCACAACTTCGCGACCAATTTCTGCGTGAAGCAGGTCAGGCCATGCCCGAAGCAAAAATAGCAGTAGAACTCACTCAAGCTCAGCTTCAGTTAGCCAACCATCAATGGGAGCAAGCTTTAGCGACCTTAAGGCATCTCCAAGATTTAGCCCCCTCTCATCCTTATGTATTAAAATTATTAATGCAGCTCTATAAAGATGTTAGAGATTGGCCTCAGTTAATTAAATTATTGCCAGAACTTCGAAAAAGTAAGGTGATAACCGAAGATGAATTTCATATTTTAGAACAGCAAGCCTACTTAGAATCAGTTAAAGATCTAAGTAATCATAATCAACCAGAAGCCTTGCACCAACTGTTTAATAGCCTTCCTCATCATTTGAGAAAAAATGAAGACATTATCTCCGAATACAGCCAATTTCTTATTCATGAAAAGGATGACATTCATGCAGAAAAATTATTAAGAAAGCAATTACGCAGACGTTTTAGTGAATCTTTAATTGAACTCTATGGCAAAGTTAAGGCATCGCCATCGCAGCTTATTTTTGCTGAATCCTTAATTAAGAAAAATTCCCATTCAGCAGGACTTTATCTTTGCCTAGGCCATTTAAGTATGGACAATCATCTTTGGGGAAAGGCAAGAGATTATTTAGAAAAAAGCATTCAAATCCATGCTAAAGCAGAAACCTATGAAGAATTAGGCCATTTGTTAGAAAATTTTAATGAGCCTAATAAAGCATTAAATGCGTATAAAGAAGCGCTTAAGTTAATTCACAATAAACCAACTTAAAGCTGTTAAGAATCTCTCTGCAAAACTGACGAGCAAATTACTGCACCCTAAGCTTTGAAGTATACTGTTAACTTTGCTATAAAGTCTTTCAGACAATACTCAAGCTACTTACCTTTGGGCTTGGCGCACCCTATACCAAATTAGGATTACACGCATCCTCACAAAAATCGAGGTTTTGTTCTACCTGGATAGTAGCATGATGAATATGGTGCTTTTCTTTTAATAATTTTACTAACTCAAATCTAGCCTCATCACTCAGCGTTTTTTTAGGCATAAAAAGATGCACCGACAAAGCATTTTCCTGTGTTGAAATAGCCCAGATATGCAAATCATGAACTTCTTCGACCCCCGGAATTTCAATTAAACTTTGACGTACAGCCTGCCAGGAAATATTGGTTGGTACAGCGTCGATAATGAGATGAAAACTATCGGTAAAAAGTGACCAAGTTCCTTTCAAAATAAAAAAGGCAATCAATAAACCAACCAAAGGATCTATCCAATTCCAACCAGTAAAATAAAGTACAATTGCCGATAATACAACACCCACTGAAATTAAAGCGTCGTATAATAAGTGCAAATAAGCGCCCCGTATGTTTAAGTCGCTTGAACCTTTAATAAACATGGCCGCTGTAGCACCATTAACAAGAATACCGATGCTAGCCACCATGATAACCGAAAATGCTTGCACTTCAGTGGGTGAAAAAAACTTATAAAAGGCTTCAGTTGCAATAATCCCGCAACTAAATACTAAGAGAAGGCCATTAGTTAAAGCCGCTAAAATAGACGTCTTTTTAAAACCATAGGTTTTTTTCACCGTAGGTAATTTTTGCCCCCAATAAGACGCCATAAAAGCCATACAAAGACCTAAGACATCGCCTAAGTTATGAATTGCATCAGCAAGAAGGCTCGTTGAACTGCTTAAGTGAGCAAAAATGATTTGAGCAATAACAAAGAGCCCATTAGCAACAATAGCAATGATAAATGCACGATTATATGTTTTTGGCCCTTTCTGGTGGTGACAATGATGGTGTCCACCTGCGTCATCATGCTTATGAATCATGATTAATTAACCTTTATCAGTTGAAGTAGTCTCTGTTTCTTCGGCAAAATAGTAGTTAACACCTATTTTAATTCG
This sequence comes from Pseudomonadota bacterium, assembly GCA_020161725.1. Lineage (GTDB taxonomy): Bacteria > Pseudomonadota > Gammaproteobacteria > Legionellales > Legionellaceae > Tatlockia. The sequence goes on along the minus strand of JAIUOG010000126.1, from coordinate 3,780 downwards.
CTCTCTGTCATTTTGTTTACGCCAAGCATTAGTATCGCGTAGAGAATAAACACAACCACAATATTCTTGCTTATAGAAATTTTCCCGTTTGGCAATTTCATACATCCTAGCAGCCCCACCCTTTTGACGCCAGTTGTAGGTCCAGTATTCAATTTCAGGGTAGCGACTTGCAGCTCTAACACCAGAATCATTAATTTGATTCATATCTTTCCAACGAGAAATGCCTAGGGAGCTTGAAATAACAGGAAAACCATGTTCATGAGCATAAAGGGCTGTTCTTTCAAAACGCATATCAAAACAGGCAGTACAACGCTTACCACGCTCAGGCTCCCATTCAAGGCCTTTTACCCGTTCGAACCAATTATCCTTATCATAATCAGCATCAATAAAAGGAATATTATGCTTATTAGCAAATTCGATATTTTCAGCTTTTCTAATTTCATATTCCTGTATAGGATGAATATTAGGGTTATAGAAAAAGATAGAAAAATCAATTGCTGAGGCTAAAAGTGCTTCCATAACTTCACCAGAACAAGGCGCACAGCAAGAATGTAATAATAATTTTTGAGCCCCATTGGGGAGCTCTAATTTATCGCGGTTAATCATGAGAGGGTTCCACTAAATTAATAAAATGTTGACGATAATAGACTAGTTCAGCAATCGAATCTCTTATATCGTCTAAAGCTAAATGTTTTGATTCTTTGATAACACCATTTAAAAGATGTGGTTGCCATCTTTTAACCAATTCTTTTAAGGTACTGACATCTAAATTGCGATAATGAAAAAAAGCAGCTAATTGAGGCATATATTTATACAAGAAACGCCTATCCTGGCAGATAGAATTACCACACATAGGAGATTTACCTGCATCCAAATATTGCTTAAGAAATTCAATGGTTTTGCTTTCTGCAATGGACTCACTAATTTCTGAACTTAAAACACGCTCGACTAAACCAGATTGATTATGCTGCCTTGTATTCCAAGAGTCCATTGCATCAATCAAAGACTGTTCTTGATGAATTGCAAATACAGGCCCTTCAGCCAAAACATTTAAGTGAGAGTCAGTAACAATCGTTGCAATTTCAATGATTCGCTCTTTTTCAGGATCAAGCCCTGTCATTTCGAGATCAAGCCAAATCAAATTCGCATTATTCTTCATTCTTTTCCTATTTATTTAAAAATTGTTTACAGGCATCTACTCTTGCCATATGAAGCTCATTTTTAATTGCCTCACCCTTTAATCCTTTTTCAATGAAAGGTTTTGCTGTAATTTTAGAGCATAGTTTTAAAACATCTTGCCACATTAGGGCTTGTTTATAATCCACAGGTTTAAGGCAGCCTCTTGCATCTGCTTCAGCAACCCTTAATAAATCCATAAATAAAGAAGGTCTTCTAAAAGCATCCGTTTCTTCCAAAGTTCTTACTATTGTACTTGCTTTCAACTCAAAAAAACGATGAATAGTTAAATGATATTTGGATGCAAGCAGCGCTAATTTACGGTAATCATTAGGAATTCGCAAACGCGCGCATAAAGATTCAATTAGTTTAAGGCCATTTTCTTCGTGCCGATGATGCTTAGGCCATATTTTTTGAGGCGTTACCGTCTTACCTAAATCATGCAATAAAGCTGCAAATCGAACCTCCGGCGATTCAGATAAAATTACAGCTTGTTGCAGAACCAATAAGCTATGAACGCCACTATCAATTTCTTTATGATATTGCTTTGGATTAGGTATACCAAATAAAGCATCAATTTCCGGTAAAATAATAGATAAAGCACCACAATCACGTAATATTTGTATAAAAATCTCAGGATTTCTTTCTGACAACGATTTTTGCCATTCTTGCCACACTCGCTCTGCAACCAAGGATTCAAGTTCTTTTGAAAGTACCATGTTATAAATTAAGCTTTGCGTTTCGCTTGCTAATTTAAAACCTAAATAATGATAACGAGCTGCAAAACGAGCAATACGTAAGACTCGCACCGGATCTTCAGCAAAGGCTGAAGAAACATGTCTTAGAATTTTATTGTCTAAATCCTTTTTTCCCTGATAAGGGTCAATAAGCCTTTGTTGCTCGTCGAGAGCCATGGCATTGATAGTCAAATCGCGCCTTTTTAAATCATCTACCAATGTCACCTCTTTAGAAAAGTCACAAGAAAAACCATGATAACCTGGCGCTTGCTTTCTTTCTAAACGAGCTAGAGCATATTCTTCTTTGGTTTTAGGATGCAAAAAAACAGGAAAATCACGACCTACTTGCTGAAAACCTTGAGCTAATAATTCATCAGGTGATGCGCCCACAACGACCCAGTCTTTTTCATGATGAGGATAGCCTAGCAATTGATCTCGCACAGCACCACCCACTAAATAAACTTTCATTATTTCTATTAGTCTTTTCTAAGGAGCGTTATAATTAATTATTATAAACTAATTGATAGTTAGTGCCTATTTCTTAAGAATTAGGCTAAACTCCAAAATATGGCAAAAAGACGAATCTCTAAACAACAATCGACCCGCATTGCTAAAATTCAAGCGAATTATCGTGATATATCATCCGATGAGACCGGTAATACTGAAGAAGCCCTTGTTATCACTCGCTTTAAAAAACATGCCATTATAGAAACAACCGCAGGCAAATTAGTCCATTGCTCAATAAGGCCCAATATTGAATCTTTAGTCGCAGGCGATAAAGTGGTGTTTCAAATGGAAACCGAAGAACAAGGCATTATTTTAAGTTGTTATCCACGGGAAACACTATTAAGCCGCACCAATAAAAGAGGCGAATTTAGGGCTGTTGCTGCTAATTTAAGTCAATTAATGATTGTAATTGCCGCAAAACCTGAAGTCAGTTGGCCTTTATTAGATAGTTATCTTGTGATGGCAGAACTTTTAAATCTAAAAGCCTGTATCGTTTTAAATAAAATTGATTTACCTTGTGATTTTATAAAAGATGATTTACTAGCTATTTATACACCCTTAGATTATGACATTTTATTTCTTTCAAAAGAACAACCTAATAATTTCAAAGCATTAGAAAATAAATTAAAAAATGAAACTTCTGTTTTTGTTGGTCAATCAGGGGTTGGCAAATCATCTTTAATTGCTAAAATCTTACCGCATGAAAATAATATTGCTGTTGGTGCTATTTCTGATTTATCAGAGCTAGGAAAGCACACGACCTCTAACTCAAAACTCTATCATTTACCAACAGGTGGTAGATTAATTGATTCTCCTGGAGTACGTGAATTTAGCCTTATACATTTACCCTCGATAGAACTCATTAAAGGCTATCCTGAATTATCCAAACTTCAAGAATATTGCAAATTCCGTAACTGCAATCACCTAAATAGTCCTGGCTGTGCTATTCTAAAAGCCTTAGATGAAAATACTATTTCAGCTAAACGTTACGATAATTATGTAAAGCTTGCTTACCCGTGATAGGAATGAGGTCTGTCAGGTGTAGAAGGTGTATAAGCATTTTTGGGCTCAGGACTCACAGATAAGGGGAAAACGCTCAATGAGGCCGGTGCTTTTATCTTTTTCTTTTGTAGAATTGGAGGAGTCCATTTTTCTATTAACTCCTCAATCTTTAATTTTGGGATCAACATAGTTTCATATTTTAAAATATTACTTTTCAGTTGCTCTCGATTTTTAACAGGAATTTGTTGCAAAAAATTCTCAAATACCGCATTTACTTTAAACCATTTTTCATAATAACTAGTCTTCGATTTTAATAAAACCGCCATTTCTTTCACACATGTTTTAGTATCTGGGTGGT